>DATDBV010000559.1:0-2592 GCA_036524715.1 Nakamurella sp.
CACCAGGAACGACTGCAGCACCGCACCGGCCCGGTGGATCGGCAGCACCCGCAGCGGATCCAACGACACCTCCGGGTTCTGCACTTCGGCGATCGACACGCGCTTGCCGTCCAGTGACCGGGCGAACGTGGCCCATTCCCGGGTGACGGAGCCGTCGATCGCGATCCCGACCGCACCCCGGTCGATCTCGTCGCCGCAGATTTTTTTCATGCTGAACGACTTCCCGGCGCCCAATTCTGCGACCAAAGCGATCGACGGGCTGAAGTTCCGTTCGGCCTCGCCGGCGAGGTCGAGGTGGACCGTCGACAGCAGCGGCGTCGTCGTGTTCAACCCTAGGAGGATGCCTTTTCGGGCGCCGAGCCGGGAGGTCATCATCGGGGCGGCGGCGGCGAAGTCGGCTCCGGTGGTGATGTGGCGGTAGTCGTTGAGCTGCATCGACAGCCTGCCGCCGGGCTGCATGGCCCAGAAGATGTCTTCCTCTGCCCCGACCGGCCGGGCCCAGGTGAACTCCTTGTTCCCGGGGGCCTGGACGAAGTCGAGAGCAAGCTGGTCAGCGGCCTCCGCGGTGGCGGCGGACACCGACACCATCACCACCGCCTCGATCTCCACCTCCTTGGTGTTGATCGACAGCCGCTGGTGGTACTCGATGAGCTGCCGGGCCGCCTCCTGCAGACCGGCCGACAGCGATGCCACGTCGGGTGAGCCGTCGATCTGGTCAGCCTGGTCGTTCAGCATCGTGAAGCCACGCTTGTTGCGACGCAGCCCCTCGGCCCGGCTCCGGAACGTCAACCAGGCACCGATGTCGGCCGGGACGCCGAGCTCGTCGAAGCGACCCAGGAACTCCCCACCCGGGGTCTCCATGCCGCCGGCCGGCACATCGGCCAGCACCAGGCCGGCCTGGTAGGAGGTGGTGCCGGTGTCGGTGATCGTCTTCAACCAGCGGCGCCGCAGCGGGGCCGTGGCCCGGATCTTCTTGGGGTCGTCGACGTCGGTCATCCCGGCTGGGTCCAGCACCGGCTCCCCCACCCCGGCCCGGCCGGTTAGCGTCTGATCGGGTGCGGCGGCCGGAACGTCGAACGGGTTGGCCAGGGCTTCGGCGCCGCGGCTCTGCGCGTACCGGAGCAGCCACAGCTGCTCGGCGACGGTCACCGGGCGGTGCCCGAACGGCGACGGCCAACTGCTGGCCAAGGTGGTGGCTACCTGACGGTAGTAGTCGACCTCCGCATCAGCGGGTCTCATGCCGGGGATCCGAAGCTGGTCGCACAGCTCGGTGGTCGCCGAGCGGGACAGGGTCCGCAGCTTCTGCTTCCAGTCCGATGCGCCCAGGGGGACGGTGAGCGTCCAAAGTCGCGACCCAAGGGGCAGGCCGGCGACAGCATCTATCGTCTGCTCGCACTCCTCGGCCCAGCCGTCGAGGCCGGTCAGGTCGAGGTCCTCGATCATCCGGGCCACCACCGCGACCGGGTCGGTCCAGACCAGGGTGCCGCGGAGCAGTGCCTGCCGACCGGCCAAGGCCCGGTAGAAGGCGGAGTGGGAGTCGGCGACCAGCTGGAGGTCGTCGTCGGACTTGCCCGACGGCAGTGCCGTCAAGGCCCAGGTGGCGTAGACGGTCCCCTGCCGGGTCCACATCAGGTTCCCGGCGAAGTGAGTGGCGGGCAGTCTCATCAGGCGGCGTCCTCTTCAGTGTTTGTGTCCCGGCCCGCGGCGGCCCCGGCCAGGAAGGCCTCCAGTCCGGTACGTCGTCGGTCTGGTGCCAGCGGGGCTGCGGGCCGTAGCGAGACAGCGACCGGCGCGGGCTGGTTGCTTGGCCGAGCCGACGGCGTCGCAACGGCCTCAGCGACCGTGGTTTCTGCCTCGTCGACCGCGGCGGCGGGCAGGCCCCTTGGGACAGCTGCATCGGGTGTGGCCGTCACCAGCGGCGTCTGCTCTGTCGCAGGGAGACCCGCAGCTGGGAGGTCGTCGAGGCTGGCATGGGTCACCTCGATCGCACAGGCGACCCGGTGGGGCTTGAGTTCGGCAAGCTTGCGGCCGGCCAAGGTTCCCGCCGCTGGCCCGGTGATCTGGCGGAGGTAACCGGCGAGCATCAGCAGGGGGTTGCGGGAGGCAAAGTCGACCTTGCCGACCAGCTTCACCGCCCCGACCGTCAACCCGATCAGAACGGCGATCATGGCCAGCCCGGCCATGTCGGCGGCCCACAGACTCCGGGTCGACCACAGCAGCGCCGGCACGGCGGCCGCGGTCACCGCCTGGAGCCCTGTGTAGGGGCCGCCGGGGATGCGTCGGCCGGACACGTCCTTGCCGATGAGGGTCGGGATCCGCCGACCCTTGGTGTACCAGTTCCACGCCATGGCGGTCAGGCCCTACTTGGCCTTGGCCTGCTCGCCGAAGAGAGTGGAGATGGTCTCGATGCCGCCGCCGGCGGTCAGCCACAGCGCCAGCGCGGCCACGACGCCCACCATGATCATGGCGCCGACAGCGAACCCGGACTTGATCAGCCGCCACACCGTCAGCGCCAAGATGGCCACGCCGGCGAAGGTCAGCAGCACCGTCTTCGCGGCCGCCAGCTGCGTGTTCAGCCATTCGGTGATGGTC
>DATDBV010000560.1:0-2685 GCA_036524715.1 Nakamurella sp.
TCGCTCACCACCCACAACCCGAACCGGCTGACGGCCAACACCCGGCCGTCCTGGCACGGGGCGGCCACCAGGATCCGTTCGTCCTGGGTCAGCGAGGCCCGCAGGGCATCGGGCAGGACTGGACGCCGCCACCGACCAACCCTGATCGATGGGCTCACGCCTCCTCCCCGTGGGTCGCCTCGCAGGCTCGGCCACCCGGAGCGGGGAGCCGGCGACTGTGTTGACGGTTCCCTCGGCAAGCCTCGCTCACGCCGCCGCCTCACCGGGTCGCGTCGCGGGCTCTGCCGCCCGGACGCGGCGCCGGCGACGGTGTTGTTGGTTCGCTCGGCAAGCCTTGCTCACGCCAGGCTCACGAATCCCCCCAGGCCCGCTTGGTCAACGCCAGCCGGTACATGGTGAAGTCGGCCAGGTCCGCGTTCAGCTCCCGGGCCAGCGCGCCGTCGCCGGTGGCCTCCGCCCGCTGCAGCGCCGACTTGAGCTGCAGCTCCCGCCGGATCGCCTGCCGCTCGGCCAGCCGCGCGATGATCGACCCGGCGTATCGGGCGTCGACGTCGTCGGTCAGCCATTCGGGACGCTCCACCGCGAGCTCGGTGACCAGCGACCGCAATCGGCCCTCCGGCAGTTCACCGCGGACCTCGTCCACCCAGGCCGGTCCGCTCCGCTCGCCGGTCGGCCCGCCGGCCGCGCCGATGGCCTTGTGCACACTGGCGTAGGCGGGCGCCCGGAAGACGTCCGCCTCGATCATCCCGTAGGCCGCGGCGACCAGCGCCGGCTGCTGCAGGGCCAGCTTGAGCGCCTCCCGCTCCGCCTTGAGGGCACGGTCCCGGGGATCTGGCCACCCGCCCTCCTGGGGCTCGTCGTCCAGGGGTTGTGGTTCGGCCGCCGGCCGGTCACCCGCGGCTTCCCGGCGATCCGGCCGACGCCGGTCCCCGCCGTCGGGCGACTGGGCGCGGGTCTGCGCGGCCCGGCGGACCCGCACCCGGGTCTCCTGGATGTCGGTGCCGGCGTGCATGGCCAGGGTCTTGGCGAACTGGTCGCGCAGCAGGTCGTCCTTGATCCGCGCGACCAGCGGGATCCCGGCGTTCAGGGCGGCGTAACCGCCCTCGGCCGAGTCCAGGTTGAACTGGCCGACCGCGGCGGCGATCGCGAACTCGAACAGGTTGCGGGCCGAGTCGACCAGCTCCCGCAGCGCCTCGTCGCCCTTGGCCTGCCGCAGCTCACACGGGTCCAGGCCGTTGGCCTCGATCGCGACGTAGGTGTTGGCGGCGAAGCGCTGATCGGAGTCGAACGCCTTGAGCGCGGCCTGCCGGCCGGCCGCGTCCCCGTCGAAGGTGTAGACGACCATGCCGTCACGCGCCCGCATGGTGCCCGGGCCCGCCTGGCTGTCCAGCAGATAGCGACGCAGCACGCTGATGTGCTCGTCGCCGAACGCGGTCCCGCAGGAGGCGACCGCGGTGGTCACGCCGGCCAGGTGCATGGCCATCACGTCGGTGTACCCCTCGACGACCACCACCTTGCGCTGCTTGATGATCTCCCGCTTGGCCAGGTCCAGGCCGAACAGCACCTGGGACTTGCGGTACAGCGGGGTATCCGAGGTGTTCAGGTACTTGGCCTGGATCCGGTCGTCGTCGAACAGGCGCCGGGCGCCGAACCCGACCACGTCGCCGGCGGCGTCCCGGATCGCCCACAGCAGCCGTCGATGGAACTGGTCGATCGGCCCCCGCTGGCCGGGCCGGGCCACGCCGGCCCGGTACAGCTCCTCCACCGAGAAGCCCTGCGCGGTGAGCGCCTTCACCAGTTCGTCCCAGCCGTCGGGAGCGTAGCCGCAGCCGAAGTGGGCGGCCGCGGCCATGTCGAATCCCCGCTCGGCCAGGAAGTCCCGAGCGGTTTGCGCGGCCGGGGTGGTGATCAGCTGTTCGGCGTAGAACGCCGCGGCCGCCTTGTTGGCGGCCAGCAACCGGGACCGGGTCCCCCGTTCGGCCCGGGTGGAGGTGCCGCCCTCGACCAGGGTCAGCGCGATGCCGGCCTGCTCGGCCAGCCGCTGCACCGACTCGACGAAGGTCAGGTGGTCGATCTCCTGCAGGAACGAGAAGACGTCCCCGCCCTTGCCGCAGCCGAAGCAGTGATAGTAGCCACGGGCCGGACTCACCTGGAATGACGGCGTCTTCTCGTCGTGGAACGGGCACAGTCCCTTGAGGTTTCCGCCACCGGCGTTGCGCAGCGCGACGTACTCCCCCACCACCTGCTCGATGCGGCTGGCGTCGCGGACCCGTTCCCGGTCCGCATCGGTGATCCGCCCAAGCACGGTGCCGAGTGTAGGTGCGTTGCGGGACCGGTTCGGACCTGTCCACAATCTGCTCGTCAGCCGGTGAGCCGTTGATGCCGGGCAACGGCCTGGGCGTCGGTGAGCAGGCTGATCTGGTCCAGCACGATCCGCAGCCGGGCGGCGTCGTCGGTGGCGCCGCGGAAGTCGCCGGCGAACATCGGGTCCAGGGTCTCGGCGCCGCGCTCGGCGGTCGCCCGCACCAGGTCGATCAGCAGCTCCTGTTCCCGCTGCTGGATGCGCAGGCGGGCCGGATCGGACATGACGTAGCGGCCGGCGACCGCCTTGAGCACGGCCACCTCGGCGCGCAGCAGCCGCGGCACCCGCAGGTCGGCGCCGTAGCGCAGCAGTGAACCATCACC
>DATDBV010000561.1:0-5374 GCA_036524715.1 Nakamurella sp.
GTCGGGATGACAGGATTTGAACCTGCGACCCCTTGACCCCCAGTCAAGTGCGCTACCAAGCTGCGCCACATCCCGGCCACCCGGCGAGCCGGGCGTCAAACAGCCTACCCCAGCCGACCGGCGGGCCGCGCCATGCCGGACCCGGTCATCCAACCGCCGCGTGTGCCTGGGTGCTCCAGATCCGGGAACGCTCACATCCGGGACATCCCGGGGCAACCGAGGCAACTGGGCTACTACACTCCTCCCGTCGGTGATCAACTCCTGACCACCGGGACGACCGCGGGAGCGCCCATGACCGCCGCCATCCTGCTCGTCGTCGGCGGCCTGGCCCTGCTGATCCTCGGTGCGGAGGTGCTCGTCCGTGGCGCGGCCGCGCTCGCGTCCGCGCTCGGTGTCCCGCCGGTCGTCGTCGGCCTGACCGTGGTCTCGGTCGGCACCAGCGCCCCCGAACTGGCCATCGGCATCGATTCCGCGATCAACGACGCCGGACCGCTCGCGATCGGCAACATCGCCGGCACGAACATCGTCAATCTGCTGCTCATCCTCGGGTTGTCCGCCGCGATCGCCCCACTCGCCATCGCGGTGCCGACGATCCGTCGCGATCTGCCGATCATGGCGGCGATCGGGGTCCTGCTGCTGGTGCTGTGCTGGGACGGCTCGCTCAGTCGCGCCGAGGGCGCGATCCTGCTCCTCATCGCCGTCGGCTATACGATCCTCATCGTCGTCCAAGCCCGGCACGACCCGGTCGCCGTGCAGATAGCCGAGGACGAGCTGCCCACGCCGAAGGGCCGCACCTGGGTCCACCTGCTGCTGACTGTCGCCGGTCTCGCGGTCATCGTCGTCGGCGCCGAACTGCTCGTCCGTGGGTCGGTCGATCTGTCCCGCGCCTTCGGCGTGTCCGAGGCCGTCATCGGCCTGACCGTCGTCGCGATCGGCACCTCCGCCCCGGAACTGGTCACCACCCTGGTCTCGACGTTCCGCGGCGACCGGGACATCGCCATCGGCAACCTCATCGGCTCCAGCACCTACAACATCGGCCTCGTGCTCGGCAGTTCCGCGCTCGTCGCTCCGCTCGCGGTCACCCGGAACTCGTGCACGTCGACCTGCCGGTCATGGCCGCCGTCATGCTTCTGTGCATCCCGGTCTTCCTCACCGGCCGCCGGATGAGCCGCGGCGAGGGCATTGGATTCGTCGTCGCCTACGTCCTGTACCTGGGGCTGCTGATCGCGTTCCGAACGTGACGCAGGCCGCGGATCACCCCATCGGACCCCCGCGGACCGGCAACCCGCCGCCGGTACGCCGCTCGTTGTCCCGCAACCGGGGCTCGTAGTGCGCCAGGAACAACGTGCCCACCAGTTCCCGGCGGCTGCGCACCCCGGTCTTGTCAAAGACGCTCTTGAGGTGCTGCTGGACGGTGTGCGCCGAGATCACCAACCGCCGCGCGATCTCGGCCGTCGAATACCCCTGCAGGACCAGCCGGGTCAGTTCCTGCTCCCGCTCGGTCAACCGGTACGCCGACATGAGCAGCGGCGAGATCCGCGCCGGATGCGCGGGTTCCACGATCACCGCGACCCGGCGCAACCCACCGGCGATCAGTGGAACACCGTGCAGCACCACCCAGGTTCCCGACCGGGTCAGCACCCGCGCGATGGCGACCCGGCCGGCGTCCGCGGTCACCGGCGCCTCCGCGATGGCGAGCGCCCTCCCGGCCACCGCCAGCACCGACGGCGGCAGCCGGCCCGCCTCCCAGGCGCCGTCGGGTAGATCGCGCAGCCACTGCTCTAGACCGGGGGACACCGACTCGGGTGCCCATTGCTCGTTGAGAACCAGCAGTCCGGGGGCATCCGGTCCCTCGGGGTCGCTGGCCTCCCCCACCAGCAGGCCCCGCCGCACCCCGTCCGCGAGCACCGGAGCGACCGCACGCAGGAAGTCGAGATCGTCACGGTCGAACCGGGGGCGGTCCGGTTCCCGGTACAGGCTCAGCGATCCCCACACCTGGCCGTCCCGGGTGCGCAACGCGGCCACGCACTCCTGGTCGCCGCCGTAGGCCATGTTCGCGTGCCAGCGCGGGCTGTTGTCGGGGCGACCGCCGGTCGCGTCGAACAGCGTGGAAATCCCGGATTCGGAACGCGCCACGTCCGCCAGGTGATTCACGTCGCCGTCGTCGGCGTATTCCTGCGCGGCCCACTCCGCGGGAAACTCCGGAAGGCCCTCCTGGAAATGACTGGTCATGACCAGGGACGCCGGATCGAGGGTGAACCAGCACGGCGAGAGATAGTGCGGCACGGTGTCGGCCAGCACCTCCCGGCAGGACCGCCACAACGGCACCACGTCGGAACCCCGTTCGGCGAGCGCGACGATCTTGTCCGTGGCCCGGCGGCGCACCGCGGCGTCCATGGACCCAGGGTAGGCGTCGGCCGCAGGACCGGGACATGCCACGTTTCTGGTATTCCGGGCGGTCCCGGCGCCGACCTACCGTCGACCCATGACCACGACGACCACCACACCAACCGTCCTGCCCGCCGGCGAAGGTGAGATCACCGGCGATCAGGGCCGTCTCGACCGGTACCTGGTCAACAGCAGCGAGTCGGACGGTCGGCTGGCCCTGGTCGAGCACACCATCGCGGCCAGGACCCTCGCCGCGCCGCTGCACCGACACAGCCGGGAGGACGAATACAGCTTCGTCCTGGCCGGGACCCTCGGCGTCATCGAGGACGGCATCGAGATCACGGCCTCCTCCGGCGATCTCGTGTTCAAGTCACGCGGCCGATGGCACACGTTCTGGAACGCGGGTGACGAGGAGCTTCGCATCCTGGAGATCATCTCCCCGGGCGGAATCGAGGCGTTGTTCCGGCTGCTCGCCGAGCCCGGGGGCGAGTACGACCCGCAGACCCTGCCCGCACTCGCCGCCCGGTTCGGCTGCGACGTGGACTTCGAGGGCACCATGCCGCTGGTGCAGCGGCACGGGCTGATCTTCTGAACTCCGTGCTGCCGCTCGTGCGCGACGAATGATCGGGATGCCCCGACGCTCAGCGGCGGGCCGCACGCACTGCGGCCGACGACGCCTCGTCCCCATCCGCGGCGAGACCCTCGATCACCCCGTCGATGTCGGCGTCCGACCGGTTCTGGCTGAGCTTGGCCTTCGCCTCGATGCGACTGATCAGCACCTCCACCCCGACGATCGCCCGCAGCTGGCCGGCCACGAACCGCTCGGGCGGGTCGTCCACCGACCACGGTTCCGCGCGCCCGGCCTCGTGCTTGGCGGTCAGCCGCCGCACCAGGTCCTCCACCCAGACCGGGTCGTCATGCACCACCAGCCGCCCATACACGTGGGCGGTCACGTAGTTCCAGGTCGGCACCACCCGGCCGTGCTCGGCCTTCGCCGGGTACCAGGACGGGCTGACGTACGCGTCCGGGCCGCGAACGATGACCAGCGCCTCCCCGACCGGTGGCCGGCGCCACTGGTCGTTGTTGCGCGCGACGTGCCCCTGCAGCACGCCGTGCGCGCCGACCGTCCGATCGAACAGGAACGGGAGGAAGGTGGCGACGAGCCCGTCCGCGGTCGCGGT
The DNA here is from genome assembly GCA_036524715.1 of Nakamurella sp. Taxonomy (GTDB): domain Bacteria; phylum Actinomycetota; class Actinomycetes; order Mycobacteriales; family Nakamurellaceae; genus Nakamurella. Next base: position 3,570 of record DATDBV010000561.1, read on the forward strand.
GACCAGGTCCGCCGCACTGTGCCCGTGCAGCAGGCGCGCAACGTCGTCGTCGGACACGGCGAAGTGCTTGGGCACGTACACGGGCACCTCCTCAACCCGCCCACACCTCGGGCAGGCCGAACAGCGGGAAGAACTTGTTGTCGAACGTCACGATCTCATCCAGTGTGCCGTCGACAAAGCGCAGTACGTCCAGCGACAGTGCCCGGAACTCGTCCTCGCCCGGCGCCCGCAGGTAATTCGCCGCCGCCGGGTGCCCGTTGGACCGGGTCGGCACCAACCTGAACTCACCCACCGGCTTCGTCACGAAGATCTCCTGGAAGAACGCGGCGATCGCGTGCTTGCCCAGGAAATGCAGCGGCTGCGGCGGCATCCAGAACCGCGCCTCCTCCCGCAGCATATCCACGATCACCGCCGGGTCGCCCGCCCGGTGCGCGTCGACATACCTCCGCAGGAGTTCGCGCTCCTGCCGAGAGGCGTTCGGGCTGACCGTGTCCCGGTTCTGTCGTTCCGCGATCTCCCGGAGCGTGGCCTTCGCCCGCTGCATCGCGCTGTTCACCGACGCCACCGTCATGTCCAACGCGGCCGCGGTCTCCGCCGCCGACCAGTCGACGAGGTCTCGCAGGATCAGCACCGCCCGTTGCCGCGGCGGCAGCTGCTGGATGGCGATCAGGAACGCCAGCTCGATGGTCTCGGCGGCCACCGCAGCCGCGTCCGGCCGGTCCTGCTCGGGCGCGACCGGCTCCGCCAGCGAATCGGGGAACGGCTCCAGCCAGGTGATCTCGACGAACTCCGGTCGTCCCGGTTCCCGCACGGCCGCGGCCGGTTGCCGCGGCCGGCGGCGCAGGTGATCCAGGCACGCGTTGGTGGCGATCGTGTACAGCCAGGTCCGCAGCGACGACCGCCCCTCGAACCCGTCCCGGCGCCGCCACGCCCGCAACATCGTCTCCTGCACCAGATCCTCGGCCTCGTCGAACGAGCCCAGCATCCGGTAGCAGTGCGCGCGCAGTTCGCGGCGGTGGTGTTCGGTCAGTTCGGCGAAGGTCGCCTCATCGGTGATATCCATGTCCGTGACGACGATGCCAGAGCCGAACGCTCATCGGCAGTGTTGGGTGGTTCGCTCGCTGCGTTCGCCCCGCGTCGTTGTTCGCTCGCTGCGCTCACTCAGCGTCGTTCCGGCGTTTCCGCCGGTGGGAACCGGGATGAATCAATGATCGCGGGCAGCGGACGTGGAGACATCCGCATACCGGCGGAACTTCGGCTGCTCCTTCGGACGATTCGCCGTGGGTGCAGCCTGCGCCTTCACGAACCCCGGCCCGCCCGGCCACCCGGTCGCTGGACGCCAAGCCCGCCCCCACCCGGTCCTCGGGCGTCAAGGCCCGCCCCACCGCCCGGTCCCTGGCGCGACGACCCCGCCGCCCGGCCCACCTCCGCCCTCGGGCCCCCGGCCCGCCGTTGCAGCGATCGGCCCGGCCGGCCTGGACGCCGGGCGCCGCCAGGCCGGGGGTGGCCTCAGTCCCCCCATGCGTGCTGCCTCGCCTGGACAGGGCGCACCCCGAGATGCCTCGCGTACGGAGCCCGGGGCAGTGTGGCGACGGCCGGTCGGTGACCGGGGTCGACGCCAGGCGAGCTTGGCGTCGGTCCCCGGTCACAGCCGGAGCCGGTGCAGGTGGTTGCGGCGGGGGTGTTGGTCGGGGTCGATCCAGGTGGGCGGGATGATCTCGGGGTGTCCGTCGGCGGCGATCCGGATGGCCCAGTCGCCCTGGTGGATGAGGGTGTGGTGGTATCCGCAAAGCATGGCGGCGTTG
>DATDBV010000562.1:0-18114 GCA_036524715.1 Nakamurella sp.
CCCCCATCACCCTGGCGGTCGGCACGACGGTCGCGGCCGCCGAGACGGCCGTGGCCTATCGCGACCCGACACTGCCCGTCGAGCAGCGTGTCCGCGACCTCCTGGGCCGAATGACGCTCAAGGAGAAGGTCGGCCAGATGACGCAGGCGGAGCGCGGGGCGGCCACCGACGACCCGACGCTCGTCACCGAAATCTTCCTGGGCTCGGTGTTGTCCGGCGGCGGTTCCGTCCCGACACCGAACACGCCGGAGGCGTGGGCCGACATGGTGGACGGGTTCCAGAAGCAGGCGTTGAGCACCCGGCTGGGCATTCCGATCATCTACGGCGTCGACGCCGTGCACGGACACGGCAACCTCAACGGGGCGACGGTCTTCCCGCACAACATCGGCCTCGGCGCCACCCGGGACCCTGGCCTGGTGCAGCGGGTGGGGGCGATCACGGCGGAGGAGGTGCGCGCCACCGGCATCCCCTGGAACTTCGCACCGTGCGTGTGCGTGACCCGCGACGCGCGGTGGGGCCGCAGTTACGAGAGCTTCGGCGAGGACCCGCTGCTTGTGTCCGTGCTGGGCACCGCGGCGGTCACCGGCCTGCAGGGTCACGGGCAACGTGACCTGGACCAGAACGACCAGGTGCTGGCCACCGTCAAACATTTCGCCGGCGACGGGGACACCAAGTACGGCACCAGCGCCGGCGACTACACGATCGACCAGGGCATCACGATCACCAACCGATCGGACTTCGCCCGGATCAACCTGACCCCGTACTGGCCGGCGATGCGGGTCGCCGCCGCGGGTAGCGCGATGCCCTCGTTCTCCAGTGTCGACTGGACCGAGGACGGTGTCGGCAACCCGATCAAGATGCACGAGAACCAGGAGCTGATCACCGGCGTGCTCAAGGGCCAGATGCGGCTCGACGGCTTCGTGATCAGCGACTGGGAAGGAATCCGTCAACTGCCCGGCGACTACACCAACCAGGTCCGGCTCGGCGTCAACGCGGGCATCGACATGGTCATGGAGCCGACCAGATCCCGGGAGTTCGCCGGCACGCTCTTCAATCTGGTGAACGCCAAGGAAGTCTCGCTGGCCCGGATCGACGACGCGGTCACCCGGATCCTGACCAAGAAGTTCGAACTCGGGCTGTTCGAGCACCCGTACGCGGACCGGACGCACATCGACGAGATCGGTTCCGCCGAGCACCGCGCCGTCGCCCGCCAGGCCGTCGCCCAGTCGCAGGTGCTGTTGAAGAACTCCGGGAACGCGTTGCCGCTGAAGAAGAACGCGAACATCTACGTCGCCGGCCGCAACGCCGACGACATCGGCAATCAGTCCGGCGGCTGGACGCTGACCTGGCAGGGCTTCTCCGAGAACAACCCCAAAGACGTTGAGCAGCAACCCGGCACGTCCATCCTCGACGGCATCCGGCAGGTGGCGCCGAAGGCTCAGGTGACCTACAGCGTCGACGGCACCGCGCCGACCAACGGCGCGGACGTGGCCGTGGTCGCGGTCGGTGAGACGCCGTATTCCGAGGGGTTCGGCGACGTCGGCGGGCCGCAGTGGGGCTTCGACCCGGCGGATGGCGGCGTGCTGCGCGAACCGAAGTCGCTCGAGCTGCAGCAGCAGGACCGCGACACCGTGAAGCGGGTCTGCGGGCAGGTCAAGACCTGTGTCGTGCTCGTGGTCTCGGGCCGGCCGCAGATCGTCACCGACCTGCTCGGCAACGTCGACGCGCTGGTCGCCTCCTGGCTACCCGGCACCGAGGGTGCCGGCGTCGCCGACGTCCTGTTCGGCCGGCAGGGATTTACCGGCAAGCTGCCGGTGAGCTGGCCGAAGACTGCGGCGCAGGAGCCCATCAACATCGGGGACCGCAACTACGACCCGCTGTACCGCTACGGGTTCGGCCTGCGCACCCGACCGTCGCGCTGACCTCGCGCACCCGGCCGCATCACCGGCGCCGGTTGTCGCCGGCGTTTCCGTAGTTGGTCGAGTCCTTCCGGGGGACCGAGCGACGCCGCGATGGTCCAGGACCGTCGCGGCGCGCTACCCTCGGCGCAGTGCGCTCGGTCGTGCATGTCCCTCGGTCAGGGGAGGTCACATCGTGGAACTGACGGTCTCGGGGCGGCCGGAGCGGGCGAGGATCGACCGTCGCGAGCCGAGCGGGAACGACCAAGCCGCGCAGCGGCCCGGTCAATCGTTCCCGAACTGCCTACCCGTTCCCGGGCTGCTCGCCGGGTCACCGCTCATCCGCCGCACCATTTCGGTGTCCGGCTCGGCCGTCGCCACACCGGCGGATTTCCTCCCCCTGGCGAAGCGGGACAAGTGGGACACGGTCGAACTGAAGGTCCTGCAGTTCATGTGCGACGACGCCACCCAGGACTACGAGTTCCGAAAGAGCAAATGGCGGGATGACCTTAAGGACTACCTGGCGGACATGCCGCAGGCGTTCTACGACACGTTGACCACCGTCGCGGAATGCGATGAGATCATCAACTGGTACGCGAAGAAGGAGATCAAGGACACCAGTGGTCGCCTGGCGACCCGCCGCTCGACGCTGTTGGCCAGCGAATTCAAGGCGTTCTTCAGCCCGACCATCGGCCTCGACCCGCCGACGCTGCCGACCGGCTACAAGCCATCGGTGGACAAGAAGTACAAGGCGGCGTCGTCCAGCAGCGACCGACCGCCGTGGCAGAAGACCGACAATCCATATTCGGGCGGCGGGAAGGAGACCGGGATCCAGAATGTCCAGATTTCCCAGCAACTCGTCGGCCAGGGCCTGCAACAAACGAACACGTGGGGGACGCAGCACGACGCGGTCTGCGTGAGTTGCCTGCGTTGGACCAACGTCAACATGATGGACACCGACCATGCCCAGCCGTTGAAGCTGATCAAGGAACGACTGCTCAGGTTGGCCGCTGCGATGAGCGGGGACCCGACCATCTTCGACGGACTGCACAGCGCCGCGCTCAAGGCCGGAAACACGCCGACGCCGGCGGAGAGCTACTTCATCGTCAAGGGAACCGGCACGGATCGGACATTCAGGTTGAACGAGGAAGGCCTCACCGCCTACTCGCACAACATGGGCAACCTGATGAAGATGTGCAAGGCCTGCAATCAGGGGGCGGGCAAGCATTTCGGTAGCCTGGCGGAATGGTTGACGGGGAACCCGTTCTACGGCAAGAGCCTGGCCGACACATTTCCGTCGGGTCCCGGGACGGCCCGGATCGTCGATCAGAACACTGCCGGCAAGACTCCTTCGCAAATGATCTACAGCCACCTCACGGACACGTACGGCGAGGCCGTCCAGTCGACATACACGGCCCACCAGTTCAACGAATTCAGCCACCGGAAGATCACCTCGACGGCGCGGAAGCAGTTCGAGGTCGAGCAAACACCCCCCAGCACCACGCGCACCGAGCGTGAGGCGGAACTGGAGGAACGCGGCCGCCGGAACGACGTGATGGTGCGCAGCACAAAGGTGCTGCAGGAGCACTTCTCGAGAAAGGACCGGGAAAAGATCCGGCCCGGCTCACCCGAGCGGGACGAAACCGACCTCAAGGAACACTTCAAAGCAGGCGAGGAGAAGCGGTCCCGCAAGAGGAAGTCGGAGGACAGCGACTACGAGGGATTCGTCAAGTTGGCCAGGAGCGGGGCGCCGACCGACGTGAAGTCCGTCGGCGATGCGAAGAAGCAGGCGGTCGCGCAACAGGCCAACGAGGAGGGTCGACGGCAGTTCGCCCAGGACAAGCAGGCGGGGATCGCCGCCGCGCTGGCGGCCGATCTGAGTCAGGACCAATCGATGGCCACCTTGGGGCGTGAGCCCGGCTATGTCGAGGGCTTCACCGACACCCTGACGCTACGCGCCGCCGCCGCGGCGGCCGGGCATGCGAGCGGGATCAACAACCTCCCCCTGACCCTGCCGACGGCCGCCGATCCGGTCGCGGCGATTCGCCTGATCCAGGACTATGTCGGCGGTTACAACCGCGGGCGAGCGGAGGCCACCGGCGGCATGGTGGTGTGACGTCGTACCCGGTGGCCCTGGTTGGGGATGCCGGCGGTGATGACCGAAAGTGTCTGAAACCCTATGCGTTGGCGCCCCCGCGGCCGGATTCCCGGAGTCGTCGCGCTCGGATGACCGCACCCTCGAGGAGATCAGGCATGTCCACCGACCAGCCCACCAGAGTGGCGGATGCCGGCGAGCGAACGACCGCGAGCAGATCCGAGGGGCCGCCCCGGCGCGACGCCTGGTTCCGGTTCACCCTGCCGGGGGCCTGGACCGCGCTGGTGTTCGTGTGCCTGTCGTTCAGCCCGTCCCTGGTGCCCCGGCCGGGCCTGCTGCAGGGTGTGGTCTGCGGGATCGCGGCCGCCATCGGCTACGGCCTCGGCCTGATCGGCGCCTACGTCTGGCGCACCTTTCCGGACCGGCCGCCGCGACCGGCGCGCAAGCGGTCCTGGCCGGTGTTCTTCGTGGCCGGCGCGGTCCTGCTGGTGCTGTGCTGGCTGCTCGGCCAGCGATGGCAGGGCCAACTGCGCGAGATGATGTCCGCGCCACCCGAGCCGTTCTGGAACAAGCTACTGCTCCCGGTGGCCGCCGCGTTCGTGTTCCTGCTGCTGGTCGCGATCGGTCGTGGGCTGCGCGGAGCCTACCGCTGGCTGTGGGGCCTGCTGTCCCGGTGGATCGGCCGCCGGGCCGCCCGGGCGATCGGCTGGGCGGTGGTGGTCGGGGTGAGCCTGCTGCTGCTGTCCGGATTCCTGCAGGACGTCCTGCTCAAGAGCATGGACTCGGCGTTCTCCGTGATCGACCGGAGCATCTCGGACCTCGTGGCGCAGCCGACGTCCACCCTGCGTTCGGGCGGAACGGATTCCCTCGTCGGCTGGGACTCCCTCGGCTTCCAGGGTCGCAACTTCACCGGCGCCGGACCGACCGCCGACGAGATCGCCGCCTTCTGGGGCGATTCCGTGACCGACGAACCGATTCGCGCGTATGCGGGCATCCAATCGGCGTCGGACGCCGAGGAACGTGCGCAGCTGGCGGTCGCCGACCTGGAGCGGGCCGGCGGCTTCGACCGTGAGTACCTGCTGGTGGCCGGCACCACCGGCACGGGATGGGTCGATCCGGCGTCGATCGACGCGCTGGAGTACGAGGTACACGGTGACATCGCAAGCGTGGCGATCCAGTACAGCTACCTGCCGTCCTGGCTCTCGTTTCTGGTCGACCAGGCCCGGGCCCGGGAGTCCGGCCGGGCGTTGTTCGACGCGGTCTACCAGCGCTGGTCCGACCTGCCGATCGACGACCGGCCCAAGCTGCTGTTCTTCGGGGTGAGCCTCGGGTCCTTCTCCGGCGAGGCCGCGTTCAGCGGGGAGGCCGACCTGGCCAACCGCACCGACGGGGTGCTGTTCGCCGGCCCGCCGAACTTCAACCCGCTGCGGCAGGAATTCGAGGCCGGCCGGGACGCCGGCAGTACCGCGGCCGAGCCGATCTTCCGCGACGGGCGCATCGTCCGGTTCAGCCCGGATCCGTCTCAGCCGACCCAGCCGGAGGGCGCGCCCTGGGCGGGTACCCGAGTGCTGTACCTGATGCACGGGTCCGACCCGGTCGCCTGGTGGAGCCCGTCGCTGCTGCTGACCCGTCCGGACTGGCTGGACGAGCCAGCCGGATCAGACCAGCTCGACGAGATGTTCTGGGTACCGTTCGTGACGTTCTGGCAGGTGACTGTGGACATGTTGGAGATCGTCGACGTGCCCAGCGGGCACTGTCACGACTATCAGACCAACTACCTCGACGGCTGGGCGCTGGTCGTGCAGCCGGCCGGGTGGACGCCGGAGAAGGCGGAGCAGCTGCGGGCGATCATCCTGGCCGAGCCGGACCTGGGGTGATGCATCGGTGGCGACTTACGGTGACCCCGTGGCTGAAATCGACGCGCAGTTCGCCTCCCTCGAGCACCGTTCCTTCCGCGGCGAAACCTGACGCGACATGCCTCTTACCCCGCGCTTTACGATCACCAACCAGATCACCTCCGATCTGGCGGCGATCGAACGCGCCCGCGGCTTCCTGGAGGCGGCGACGCTGAGCGAGACGTGGGTCCGCCGAATGAGTTCCCGGGCGCTGCTGCTGGAGGCGCACCACACCACCCACATCGAGGGCACCCAGCTCACCATCGACCAGTCGGCGCGGGCCTGGGCCGGCGACACACCGCCCGAATCCAGGCCCGACGACGTCCGCGAGCTGCTGAACTATCGCGAGGCCTTCGATCTTGTCTCCGACTACCTGGCCGGTGACCCGATCACCGAGGGTCTGATCCGGGGGATCCACCGCCGCCTGGTCCAGGGCGTCCGCGACGGCGAGGGGCAACCCGGCAGCTACCGCGTCACGCAGAACTACGTCGCCAACGCGGTCACCCGCGAGATCGTCTACACGCCGCCGTCTCCGCTGGACGTGCCGCCCCTGATGCGGGAAATAGTCGACTGGCTGCGGGATCCGGGCGATGTCCACCCGGTGCTGGTGGCCGGGATCGCCCAGTTCCAGCTCGTGCACATTCACCCGTTCGTCGACGGCAACGGACGCACGTCGCGGCTGCTGTCGACCCTGTGCCTGTACCGCGCCGGCTACGACTTCCGCCGCCTGTTCACGCTCAGCGAGTACTACGACCGGGACCGCGCCGGCTTCTACGGGGCGCTGCAGGCCGTCCGGACCGGCATGGACCTGACCGGCTGGTTGGAGTACTTCAGTCGCGGCCTGGCCAGTCAGTTGCTCGAAGTCCGGGCGCGGGGGGAAACTGCGATCCTCGCGGATGTTGTCGCCCAGCATCGCGGACTCAACGCCAGGCAGGCGGACCTCCTCGCGATCATTTCCACCGAGCCTGGGCTGTCCATCAATGATCTCCACGAAAGGGTCGCCGGAGTCGATCGCCGCACTCTGCAGCGTGACCTGCGCCGACTGCTTGAGCTGCAATTGATCGCGCACCGAGGAGGCGCAGCCGGGCCGGGCCGGACCTATCACCTGGCACCTGACTCGGTTGAGCAGATGTGACAATTTGTGACACTGAAATGTGACAAGCTGTGACACCGGGCTGTGACACCCAGCGCTGACCAATCCATTAAGTCACCGTCTCCACCACGGATCGAAGGCGGGGGGAGGGTGGGCCGGCGGTGGGCTGGTGAGCAGCAACTTTGCGTTCCTCGCCCGCTCGGATCCAGTGGGCTTGTCAGTACGCGATGCAATTGTTGGCGAAGATCACCGCGGGTCGTGCCCGTTCAGCGTTCAGCGTGTGATATGTCCCGTTGTGATAGACCAGTGGCGACGCGCAGACCGGCCGTGTGCCTCCGTTTTCGACGGCCCCGATGACGAGATGGTCATCGCCGACCGGCAGGCGGTCGACGAGCCTGGCCCGCAGCCAGGCCGGACCGTCGTCGAGCACCGGTTCGCCGGTGTCGAGCCGATGCCAGCGCACCGACGGGGCGAACCTGTCCACCATCATTTTCCCCTCTCGGCATCGTCCGTGGCTGCCACTCGGCCGGCACCTGAGTACCGCGGCCTTGAGCCAGTCGATCGCCTCCAGGACACCGACGAGTCCGCCCGGCTCGCAACGGATTGCGCGGCTTCGGTTTTCGCCAACCGGCGACGGGTCGGATCCGACTCCTGGGTCAACCTGGCTACTTCGACCCGGCGAACTCGTCGGCGAATACAAGAACGGCGGACGGGAATGGCGGCCCGCCGGGGAACCCGAGTAGGTCAAGGTCCACGACTTCATCGACCCAGAACTGGGCAAGGCCAACCCCTACGGGATCTACGACCTGGCCACCGACACCGGCTGGGTGAGCGTCGGCACCGACCACGAAACCGCCGCGTTCGCCGTCGAGACGATCCGTCGCTGGTGGAACACCATGGGCACCAACATCTACCCCGACGCAACCAGGTTGCTGATCACCGCCGACGGCGGCGGATCCAATGGATCCCGGACCCGACTGCGGAAGACCGAACTGGCCGCCCTGGCCACCGAACTGGGCCTGCCGATCACGGTCTGCCACCTGCCACCCGGAACCAGCAAGTGGAACAAGATTGAGCACCGCCTGTTCTCCCACATCTCGATGAACTGGCGCGGCCGACCCCTGACCAGCCACGAAGTCATCGTGCAGACCATCGCCGCGACCACCACCCGGACCGGACTGACCGTCCACGCCGAACTCGACACCGGCACCTACCCGACCGGCATCAAGATCCCCGACTTCACCATGGACGCGCTCACCGAAACCGGCGTCCTGACCCGCCACGAATGGCACTCGGACTGGAATCCTCGCCACCCTGAACCCCGCACCCACCGGAGCGTGTTGATGATCGGCAGGCCCAAACAATCCGGCGACGCAGGAGCCGGGTTCTGCGCGGTCCCTATCCGATCGGTTCAAGAAGCGCGGATCGTCTACTTGCCGGCGGCGGTTCGGTTCCCGGCCGGTGCAGGGCCGTAGACTCGGATCCGTGGCGAACTACCGAATCACCGTGGACCCGACACGCATGGCCGGTGCGCCGACCGTGCGGAATACGCGGGTGACGGTGGCGGCGGTGCTTGGTCAGCTTGCTGCGGGCCGGACGATCGAGCAGGTGCTTGATGACTACCCGTACCTCGAGCGCGACGACATCCTCGGCGTGCTAGCCTTCGCCGCTGACACGGTCCAGCGGGAGCTTCCCTTCGTCGCGGTATGAAGTATCTGGTCGATGCGAACCTGTCGCCCCGCGTCGGTGCAGCGCTCAACGACGCCGGGTTCGAGGTCGTTCACGTCCGAGATGTCGGGCTGGTCACGGCGTCCGATGCCGAGATCTCAGCATTCGCGGCCAGAACTGGCGCCACCGTCATCTCTGCTGACAGCGACTTCGCGACACTCCTCGCGTTGGGTGGGGGATTGGCTCCCTCTCTCGTGCTGTTGCGCTCCGCTGATCGCTTGCCGCCGACCGAGCAGGCGGCAATCCTGATTGCGAATCTGCCCGCCATCGAGGCAGAGCTGGCGGAAGGTTCGGTAGTCTCGATCGTGCGCGGTCACGTCCGGGTCAGGCGGCTCCCGCTTCGGTGGGGGCTGTGACACCAGTTGCCGACCAGGCATCCTCCGCTGGCCGCAGTCTCGTTCAGTCAGCCCGGATGCAACACCACGTCCAACGTGCCGTCAGGGTCGTCGAACGTGCGGCGCCAGCTACGTCCCGGCCAGAACAGGTGCACCGCACCGGCTTCCGGTCGGTACAGCGCGGTGTAGACGGTGCCGAACGCCCGCCAATAGTGCGTGGAGTACAGCGGCGGCTTGAGGAATGCGCCGACCAGGTCGGTCGTGGTCGGTACGGTGGCCACCAGCTCGGCCAGCCGTTCCCGGCGCGGCACGCTGGCGAATTGCTGCGAATGCTCGACGCTGTCCGGGATCTCGCCCCGATGATTGGTGGCGATCGCTGAGTCGCTGAACTCCGGTTCGCGGCCGGGCGCCACAAAGGCGGTCATCACCTTCTTCGAGGCATCGACGACGGTCAGGTTGTAGGCCATCGCCACCGGCAGCCGGGTCAGGATCTCACGCGCCTGTTCGGTGGACGTGGCGACCTCGAGCAGGTACCGGACCACCAGGGACACCGCGAATCCCGGCCCGGAACCGCGCCGGCCGCCGAAGCTGAGGGAGACCACCAGCCCGTCGTCGTTCATCCCGTCCGTCAGTCCCCACAGGCAGTCGCCGTTGCCGATCACCTGGCGTCCGGTGAACGCGGTGGAGATCAGCACCCGCTCCCAGAGGGCGGGCGAGTAGTCGTAGTTGCGGCAGAGCGCGACCTCGGGTTCGGTGATCACCGCCTGCGAGCAGCCGGGCAGGAATCGCGGCGGGTCCCACAAAGTGAGCATCCGGGCGACCACGTCATCGCCGGGCAATCCCAAATCGGCGATCGCCTGCTCGGCCAGCTCGACCATCCGCAGGTAGGTCGGCATCAGTTCGGGCATGTGGGTGGTGACCATGGCCTGAGCGACGTCCAGGCTCGGCCGGGTCCGCACGTCCCGCTGCAGGTACCAGCGGCGATAGCCGGGCCAGGTCGCGGCGAACAGCGCCTGCCAGCGGGGCCCCGGAATCGCCTCGTTGATGCCGTACACGGTCAAGGGAATGGGCGCGTCCGCGTCCGGTGGCCGCGCCGGTGGAAGGGCTCGCGGGAACGGGTTCAGCCCCCGCCGCCGGCCCCCACCCAGCACCATCGGTCGACAGCCCGTCCTTCCGCAGTGGGTCGGTCCCGGCGCCGGCCCGCCTGCCATCTTCCCCCCGGCGGCCCGGGCACGCCCCGTGCGCTGTGCGGAGTCGATCGCAGGATGCGCCGATCCGCCTTCGGCCGGGTCGCGTCCGGCGGCGAATGCTGCATGGCCGTCCGCGCGCAGGCGAGTCACGATGCCTTCGCCAACAGAGCGGCGGCGGGGACGCTCACCCCGGCGACGACGGCGACGGCCGGGAAACCGTGGTCGTACCCAGCGGCCTGACCGACCCCCGCACCACGACGACTCGATACTTCAACACCGGCAACACATCTGGAACACCGGTGATGCTGCGATCCTGCGCACCCCCGCCGGGGCGACCCTCCGGGCCTGAGCTTGGAGCGCCGTCGGCCCTGGCTACAAGAGCTGCTGACCCCGCAGAAAGGCCTGAACCTCGGCAGTGAACTGCTCAGGGGCCTCGACGCAGCTCACATGTCCGACGTGAGGCAGAACCACCAGGCGCGAGGCCGGAATTGCCGCGTGGAGGGCGGCGGCGACATCTCTCGGCGCGCGGGAGTCGTCCGCGCCGTGGAGAACTACCGTGGGCACGTCGACGAGAGGCAGTACGTCGCGGAGATCAGCCTCCGCCGAAGCGAATGCCATCGCCCGAAATCCGGGCGGGCGGAAGTTCGCCGCCATGCTCGCACCGAATTCGACGACTCGGTCCTTCGGGGCCGCATCTGAGAACATGCTCGGCAGCAGCGCCGACACGAATTCATCGGGCGGTAAGCGCGACGCCTGAATGCTGGCGGCTAACCGTTGCCGCACGGTGTCCGGCGGCAACGAGCCTGCCCAGCCGGCGTACGCGCCGGCGAGAAACAAGCCGCGCACCTGGGAATGGTGCCTGCGGAAGAACTCGAGCGCCAACGCGCCGCCGAACGACAGTCCCACCAGAACTGGCTGCTCCAGCGTCAACGCGGACAGAAGGCCGGCCAGGCAGTCGGCGTAGTCGGGCAGTCGGAACGACTCCGGCACGTCGGCTGACTCACCCGACCCGGGAGCGTCCCAGGCCACCACGGTGCAGGAGGTTGACAACGCCTCGATCTGGTTTCGCCAGGTGGCTGTCCGGTCACCCACGAAGCCGCCAAGAAGAACGACCGGTGGGCCGTCACCTGTGCGGGTGAAGGCAACCCGCAGCCCGTCAACATCGACAGCGCTCATGGCCCGACCATTCCAGACCAAACGCTCGGAGACTTACCCGCCGGACGGGTGACAGGCGCCGCAGCCCTGCGCATCGGTCACGGCTCCAGCACGAGGGGAGCGTGGTTGGCCGTGATGATCCTGGTGCCCAGGTGGCGCAGCGTCAGATCCCGAAAGAAGGCAGGAAGGTTGCGAGTGCGGTCACGACGGTGGGTCTGAGCCCGAACCCAACGCGTGCGCTCGTCTCTGCGAGCCGCGAATTCGGCCATACCGTCGTCGATCGACCCCGAACCGCGCAAGCACGCAGCCAGGACCACGGCGTCCTCGAAGGCAAGAGCGGCTCCTTGCGCCATGTTCGGCGACATTCCGTGTGCCGCATCCCCGACGAGTACGACGGACCCGCCACCCCAGCTCGGCGTCGCGACCTCCTCGATGAAGGACACGTGAACGTCGGACGCGTGGTGGAGCCGATCGAGGATGGCCGGAACGGGGGCGGCGAATGCGTCGAACCGCCGCCGCAGCTCCGTTCGCGGGTCGCCCCCGAGGTTCTCGCCTGCTGCCGGTTCTGCGGTCACGTCGGCGTAGCAGTAGAGAAGTCCGCCGCCGAGCGGGACCATCAGGAACGAGCAGCTCCGGCCGAGCAGCACCGTCCACACGGTGACGTCGGTCGGGCAGGTCGTCAAGAAGCGCCAGCTGCGCTGGCCCACCGGTACCGGCGGGCGGGCGTCGCCGACGAGCCGGCGTACTGTCGAGTGGATGCCGTCGGCGCCGACGACGAGGTCGTACTCACTGCTGCGCCCATCGGCGAAGCCGGCCAACACCGGTCCACCGTCCCGCTGTTCGAGGGAGCGGACCGTGGTGCCGAGCTCTACCGGAACCCCGTGACGAAGGACGTCGTGCAGTTGCGCCCGAGCGATGCCCAGACACGGGCCGACGTCGCCCCACATCTGTGCAAGATCGATCTCGACCAGCACCCGACCGCGCTGATCAAGGAATCGCTGGGTCCGGATGTGGAACGCTCTGGCCTCCACCGCGTTGTCGAGCTCCAGCGCCCGAAGAGCGCGAAAGGCGTTGGCCGGCAGAAACATGCCGGTCCCGGCGGTGGTCCAGGCCGAGTCTCGTTCGACGACGTGTGGTGCGAAACCCCCGGCGGTGAGCGCTCGGGCCGTCGCCAGCCCGGCCGGCCCGGCTCCCACGATCAAGATCCTCGCTCGCTTCATGGCTCCCGCTTCGGCGATGAAGTGGCGAGCCCACCTCGCCCAAGCGCTACCGTGTCTTGGGCTCCTCAAGAGGCGCTCAAGGCGCTCTATGAAGCGATCATCGGGTGGGTTGGATTGAATCAGGCTGAGTCGTCGCCGTTCGCCGAGGTTCGGCTCCTCGGTCCGGTCGAGCTGGGTTTCCAAGACGGTTCGTCCGCCGCCGTCAAGAGTCCGCTGCAACGGACCCTGCTCGCGATGCTCGCCGTCAACGCGGGACTGCTGGTCTCGACCGAGCGTCTCATCGCCGGAATGTGGGATGCGGTTCCACCGCCGACGGCCCGCCATGCCCTGCACGTGCATGTCTCGTCGCTGCGCCATCGACTTGCCGTTGCCCCCTCGCCCTTGCAAGCTCGGCCATCCGGGTACGTCCTGGCGCTTCATCCAGGTCAGCTCGACACCGAGCGCTTCGAATCACTGGCCGCCGCCGGTCGGGCGGAGTTGGCGAGCAACCACCCCGAGCGGGCCGCCGAGGACCTGCAGGCGGCTCTCGGGATCTGGCGCGGACCCGTACTGGCGGACGTGCCCGCCGACATCGCAAGCGCCGAAGCCGCCCGCTTGGAGGAGGCGCGGCGGGTGACCGAAGAAGCTCTCCTCGACGCTGAGTTGGCGACCGGACATAGCGACAGCGCGGCGACGATGGCCGAGACACTCGTCGCCTCCGAGCCCTTCCGCGAGCGCCGCTGGGCGCAACTGATCCTGGCGCTGTATCGCTGCGGCCGCCAGGCCGACGCTCTGCGCCGCTTTCTCGAGATCCGCGCGCTGTTACGGGAGGAACTCGGCGTCGACCCCGGCCGCGTGCTGTCCGACCTCCACCGCAGGGTGCTCCGTCAGGATCCCGGCCTCGACGTCGGCCGCGAGGCCCTGTCCGACGACGCGGCGGGTCCTGACCTGCCGCTCACCCGCTTCACGCGTCACGGTGGGGCTGCCCTCGCCTACCAGGTACTCGGAGCCGGGCCGATCGACCTGGTGTTCATCCCTGGTTTCACCGGGCACCTGGAGATCCGTTGGGAAGACCCGGCGCTTTCGCATCTGTATCAGCGGCTGTCCGCCAGCTGCCGGCTGATCCTGCTCGACAAGCGAGGAACTGGAATGTCCGATCGCGCCGGCGGCTTTCCGCCGCTGGCCGAGCACGTGGACGACGTGCTTGCGGTGATGGATGCCGTCGGGTCCACACGCGCCGCGCTTTTCGGTGTCCTGGACGGTGGCGCGATCGCCCTGCTCACGGCGGTCACCCATCCGGACCGGGTGGCCGGTGTCGCCACCTACGCGACGCCTGCCGTGCTCAGTGCCGCGAACCATCCACCGGGGGTGACACCCGAGCAGTTCGCCACCCTACAGACCCTGTTGAGCCGGTCGCTGGAGGTGGACGAGGTCCTTCCCGTGTGGGCGCCGAGCCGCGTGGGCGACGCCAGGTTCGCACGTTGGCTGACCCGCTATATGCGAATGGGTGCCGGTGTAGGTGGGGCCGCCGAGATCGTGCGCCGGATGATGGAGATCGACCTGCGCAACGTGCTCCCGCAGGTCGGCGTGCCCACGCTCGTGCTGCACCGGCGCGGCGATCGTGCCATCAGCTCGGGCAACGCCATCTACCTAGCCGAGCACATTCCAGGCGCCACGCTGATCCTGCTCCCCGGCGACGACACGGTGCTCTGGGCGGGCGATGTCGATGCCATCGCCGCGTCGGTTGAGGGCTGGCTCGAAGCCGGCATTTCGTAGCGGACTTCGGCCTGAAGACTTGATCCCGCCGAGGCCGAGGTTCCGTCACGCGGCACTGAGACGGGATGAGTGACCCCCAAGGTCGGGCTGTCGCAACCCCAGGCGATGAGCCAGCACCTTGACATCGTGGCTCGTCGGGAGCATACGATCTAGCCGCCGACGCCACGGGCGTGGATGTGGATGCGTCGTCGGAGTGGCGCGGTCGAGCCCGGATCGGCCCCCTGTTGCCGCACGGGCACCCGTGGTCCACGATCAACGCCATGAGCGAGCGCCAGCGAGCGAAACATCGATACCGCGGCGGCGCCCTTCATGGGGCGACCGAGCTTGCGAGGTGCCCTGGAAGGGTGACGCCATGAGCGAGCGCCAGCGAGCGAATCATCGATACTGCGGCGGCGCCCTTCATGGGGCGACCGAGCTTGCGAGGTGCCCTGGAAGGGTGACGTCATGAGCGAGCAGAGCACCTCGGTACCCTTCGGTCAGCGGCCGCTCAGGGGTATCGCCGAGATCCGACATTTCTTCCGGACCAATACCACTCCGGTGTTCTTCATCGGCGCGACGCCGTTCAACCTGCTCGGCCTCGACCGCTGGGTGCGCAATTTCGAGTACATCACCTATTACGACGCGTGGGACGGTGCCCATCCGCGGGTGTTCAGCCCGAAGGACAGGCCGTACGTCGAGTTCGAGAGCGGCGAGGAGATCAACAACTACCTGCTGCAGCACTCCGAGGTGCGCGCGTACATGCAGCGCAACGGCGGGCGTCCCAAGGTCGCCATGGTCTTCTTCGACGAGGAGACCGAGAAGATCTGCACGGAGCTGGGTTACGACCTGATCCTGCCGTCCGCCGCGCTGCGCGAGCACCTGGACTCCAAGATCGTCACCACCCGGCTGGGCAACGAGGCCGGCGCGGCCAGCGTGCCGAACATCCTCACCTCGGTGGACTCCTGGGATCAACTGGTGCAGGAGTGCACCGAGGCGGGTCTGGGCACGGACGTCGTCCTGCAGACCCCCTACGGCGACTCCGGCAAGACCACCTTCTTCCTGTCCAGCCAATCGGACTGGGACAAGAACGCGGATGACATGGTCGGCCAGCAGCAGAAGATCATGAAGCGGATCAACAACCGCGGCATCGCGGTGGAGGCGGTGCTGACCCGGCACGGCACCGTCGTCGGGCCGTTCATGTCCGAGCTGGTCGGGCACGCCGAACTCACCCCGTACAAGGGTGGCTGGTGCGGCAACGAGATGTACCCGGAGGTGCTGACCGGGCTGCGCCGGGAGAAGGCGACCCAGCTGGTACGCCGGCTCGGCGATCGGCTGGCCGGCGAGGGCTACAAGGGCTTCTTCGAGGTGGACGTGCTGGTCGACCTGGATTCCGACGAGGTGTACCTGGGCGAGCTGAACCCGCGGATCTCCGGGGCGTCGTCGATCACCAACGTCACCGCCGGCGCCTACTCGGACATGCCGCTGTTCCTGTTCCATCTGCTGGAGTACATGGGTGTCGAGTACGACGTGGAGGTCGACGAGATCAACCGCCGCTGGGAGGATCTCGCATCGGTCGACGTGTGGTCGCAGATGGTGATCAAGGAAGTCACGCCGGACGTCGAGCAGATCACCGCGGCCGCACGGACCGGGCAGTGGTACTTCGACGACAACGACGAACTGCACTTCCGGCGGGCCGCGTTGGACTGGCACCAGCTGCAGAACGAGACCGAGTGCTTCTTCCTGCGCATCTACGGCGTCGGCGACTACCGTTGGAAGGGTGCCGATCTCGGCGTGTTGGTGACCAAGGGCCGGCTGCAGACCGAGGACCCCGAGGCGCCCGAGCCGGCGGCGACCGTTGCGGAGCCGTCCGCGCCCGACCTGATCTCCGGGTCGCAGTCGGACGCACTCCCGGTCGGCATCGAGACCGTGCCGCAGCCGGCCGGCAAGCCGCGGCTGACCGCGCGGGGCCGACGGCTGATCGACGCGATCCGCGGCCAGTACCAGGGTGTGCCGGTCGGCGTCGAGTTCGTGGTACCGACGACGTCTGTCGGGGTCAAGTCGAGCTACTGACCCCACCACTGACCCGGGCGGCCAGGTGGGGCCGACCGGTTCGCTGATCAAAGCCGCATCAAACCGGGTGAATCCGGCACGGAAACGCGGCAATGATCAGCGGACCGAGGTTCGGCGGCCCGTTTCGCGGACGAAATCCGCGGCGAACCGGGCAGAGCCGGCACCGAACGCGGGAATGATCAGCGAACCAGCGTGCGGCCGTCAGGAGCCGGAGCCAGCTCGATCCCCAGCCGGATCAGGCCGAGCTGGATCAGACCAGCCCGGCGGTCAGGTTCAGCTGGAAGCCGATCATGTCGATGGTGGCCATGGTGTCCAGCAGCAGTGACGGATCCTGCGGCAGCGGCCAGGACGAGAGCTTGACCACGACGAGTTCCCGGGCCGGCTCCACCCAGATCATTTGGCCGTGGATGCCCAGGCACAGCAGCACCTCTCGGCCGCCGGGCAGCCAGAACTGGTTGCGGTAACCGCCTCCGGGCAGCCAGGACCCGTTGCCGGATGCGGTGAACTTGTCCCGGGTGTCGTCGGCCCCGGCGTAGCTGTCGGCCAGGAACCAGGCCGGCACCACCGGCCCGCCCTGCGCGACGCCGCCGGACAGCAGCATCTGCCCGAACCGGCCCAGATCGCGCAGCGTCGCGGACAGGCCGCCGTCGGCGAAAACCGTGCCGGCCGGGTCGACGGCCGCGTCCATGTCCTGCTCGCAGCCCAGCCTCGACCAGATCCTGGCCGACAGTAATTCCGGCAGTCTGGAACCGGTGGCCCGCTCGCACACCCAGCCGAGGATGTCGGTCTCGCACGAGCGGTACTCGAACGCCGCGCCGTGCGCGCGGTCGGCCTTCAGCGTCGCGAGATAGTCGTACATCGACGTCGGCAGGTCCGGGTCGGTCCGCGGGGCCCAGCCGACGACCTGCTCCAGCTGCCGCACCTCGGCCGTGGGGTCCAGGTAGGTCTCGGAGAAGGCCACCCCGGACCGCATGTCGAGCACATCCTGCACGGTCGCGCCGCGGTACCCGGAGACGGCCAGTTCGGGCACATAGATGTCGACCGCGGTCGACAGGTCAAGAGCGCCGTCGTCGGCCAGAATGCCGACCAGGCAGCCGATCACCGATTTGGACACCGACATCAGGATGTGCGGGCGGTCGGCCGGCATTCCGCCGGGGTACTGCTCGGTGACGATCTGCCCGCGGTGCAGCACCAGGAAGCCGTCGGTGTAGGTGTCGGCGATCACCTCGGCCACCGTCGACCAGCGCCCGTCCAGGCGCCACACCGACTGCTCCGCGTCGAACCCGCCCGATATGGCCAGTGGCTGCGCCTGGGCGCTGCCCCGGGAGACCCGCGCCGTCGGCACGACCTCCCGGATGTGCTGGAACGACCAGCGGTTCGTCGGCGCGTTCTGCCAGGTGGCGAGCGACCATCGGTCGGCCGGGTTCGGCGGGAAACCGATCATGGTCATGGTGGTCCGGACTCCAGTGCGGTGGGTGCAAGGGGCGCGGGCGCGGCCGGCCCCGACGGATCGGGGCTGACCGCGCGCTCACTCCTCCAGCGGGTCGAGCGGGAACATATCGACGGTACCCAGCGAGAACCGGACCACCTTCCCGTCCCGGAAATCGGCGACGGCCATCCCCTCGATCTTTTCCGCGGCCGCCGGATCGGTCGAGCGGATCCGCCACTTGGCGTGGTTGCGCTTGACGATCTGCTTGCGGT
>DATDBV010000563.1:0-13481 GCA_036524715.1 Nakamurella sp.
CGACCCCCAAGGCGCCCGGAGGCCCCTACAGGCCAGGTGGACTCGCCTCATTTTCAGCTGGGCATGCCTGTCGTCATGAGCGTTTCCAGTGGACCGGGTTCTCCGGCCGGTACATGCAGTAGGTGCCGGTGGTGATGGCCGTCTCCAGATGCCGAGCGAACTCGGCGTGGGCATCGTCCACGCCCCGGATCGCTGATCTGATCCGTTGAGTGACCGCCGACCGGGCCCGCTCCGCGGACCCACCGCTGCGCCGGGCGCGTCCGCTGAGTCCGAGTGCAGCGGTCAGGTGGTCGACCAGGGCGTCCATCTCGAGGCGGGAACGGTCCGCGCGGGAGTAGTCGTGGTCGGCCTCGGCGGCGTCGATGTCCTCCTGCAGGTCGCGGATTCGCTGCTCGTAGGTGCTCCTGGCCCGCTGGTCGAGTACCTCCCCGGTTGAGGGTTCCTCGACGACCGCACCCATCAGCTGCAGGCAGTGGATTTCCCGCCCGGGGTCCGACAGCAATAGGCCGATATCGGTCATGCCCTTCGAGGCCCTCAGGTGTGCGGTGCGTCCGGCGAAGGTGACCTCCCAGAACTGCCCTCGATCGACCAGACGTGCGGCGGCGGCGGGCCCCGCCGCCGCTGCGGTCTGAGCCGGGACCGCCGTGGGTGTGCCGGCGAGGTATAGGCGGAGCTCCCGGCGCGCGGTCGCGACCGCGTCCCGCCGGTTCATCGGCAGCCCGCGGTGCGGCGGCAGCTGGGCCATCGAGTCCATCGCGCAGTTCGTCGGGCCCGCCAGCGGCAACGAAAAGGCCGTCGCAGCGAGCCGGTCCCAGAACTCGTTGCCCAGCGCGTGCAGCAGCTCGGCAGTGGTGAGCAACGCGCCGCGGAGCTCGGCGACGCCTCCCCGCGCGAGGAGATGGTCGAACAGCTCGGTCAACTTCTCGGCGGCAGCCTGGTACCGCCCGACCCGGGTCAATCCCCATCCGAGTGCCCGCAGATTCACCGCGACCGCCGCCGGGTAGTTGATCCGCCGTGCCGCCTCCAGCGCTAGTGACACCCCGTCGAGTCCAGCTCCAACCTCCTGCCGCAGTTCGAGCTGCGCGAGGATCGACTGTGCCCACACCTCGTTCAGCGGAGAACCGATCGCGCAGGACTCCCCATGCGCGGCTCGGGCGAGCTCGAAAGCTGTTGTTAGGTCACCGGCCTCGGCGAGCAGCTGCGCCCGGTTGACATCGGCCTCCAGCGCCAGGGTGATCAGACCACACCCGCGGGCTCGGTCGGCGGCCTCGGCGAACCAACTCATGGCCGCCGGGACGTCGCCCAACGCGCGGGCCGCGTAGGCCATCGCGCGGCGCAGCGTCACCGGCGCGGTTGCCGACGTTTCCGCTACGTCCAGCACCGCCTTGGCCATCTCGAACGCCCCACGGACATCGCCGATGAGGAACCGGGCGGTGGCCGCCGTGGCGATCGCGTCGACCGCGAACGGGGCGGCGGGATCGGGCCATCGTGCCAGGGTATCCTCGCACAGGCCTGCGATCTCATCGGTGTGACCCTGATGCACCACCCCCCAGAACAACGCGCACAGCAGCAGCCCGCGACCGCCATCGCTGTCGTTCGCCAGGCACCAACGCAACGACGCGGCCGCGTTGTCGTACAGGGTGAACAGCCGACCCAACGCAGCCATGTCCCAGCGGCGAACCCCGGCCACTTCCTGCGCCGCGGCGGCGACGACGTGGTCGGCGAGGCGCCCACGGGCCTGATCGAGCACGCCCTGCTCGGTCAATCGGTGCAGGGCGAACATCCGCATACTCTCGAACAGTCGGAACCGCGTGGTGGCAGCCATCCGGTCGACCACCACGAGCGAGGAGTCGACCAACAGGTGCAGCGCCCGGTCGGCCGCTACCCGATCCAGGCCGACGTCCGCACCGACCGCTGCGGTCAAATCGACGCTGAAGGGCCCGGCGAACACTCCGAGACGGTCGAACAAGGCGGCGGCATCAGCGGGCAGCAACCGGTACGACCAGTCAACCGTGTCCGACAGACCGCGATGGCGCGAATGCCCACGGAAACGCGGGCGGATCAGCACATCCAGCCCCACCCGCAAGTGGTCGAGGATCTCGGCCGGCTGCATCGTCCTGGTCCGGGCGGCCGCCACCTCCAGCGCCAGCGGCACGCCGTCCAACTGACGACACAACCGGGCGACAACGTCCAACTGGTCATCGGCTATTGGCATGCCAGCGTCGAGAGCGCGGTCCAGGAACAGCCGAACAGAGTCGCTGTTGGTGTCGGACGTGCCGGGCAGGGGCACGCCGAGGGGGCCCAGGACCACCAGCGACTCACCGGGCAGGTCCAGCGGTGACCTGCTGGTGGCCAGAACGCGCGGGGCTTCGCACGAGGCCAACAGTGCGTCGATGGCATCACCCGCGGCCGCCGTCACATGTTCGCAGTTGTCCACCACAACGAGCGCCGGCTGCTCGGACGGTGAGTTGATCAGGGCGTCGAAGGTACCGAATCCGAGTTGGGCGGCGATCGCCCCCGCGACGTCCCGTGCCGAGTCGACGCGGGTGAGGTCCACCACGTGCGCACCCAGCTCGTAATCGGCCGCCACCTCACGGGTGACGGACAGCGCGAGCGAGGTCTTGCCGATGCCCGCAGGACCGATCACAGTCACCAATCGCCGATCCCGCAGCCTCGTCGCGACCTCGGCCACCTCGCGCTGCCGTCCGATGAGTTCCATGCCACCACCACAGCCGTCGTCGGCCGGCATCCGGCCCGCTGTCACATCGTGAGACGGAACCTAACGCCTCCTGGGTATCTCATCAATCACAAGAACAAAGGAGACCACCGTGACCGGCTACCGACGCCGACTACCGCAACTCGACGCCCCGATCTGCCTGACCGACGGCGGCCTGGAGACAACGCTTGTCTTCACCGACGGCTTCGAGCTTCCCGACTTCGCCGCGTTCGGGTTGCTGGCGGACCCAGTAGGGCGGGCCGCGCTGACCCGGTATTACGACGCCTACGCCGCCATCGCGGTCCGCGACGGCGTCGGCATCGTGCTCGAGACCCCGACCTGGCGAGCCAACCCTGACTGGGCGGCCCGGCAGGGATACACCATCGAAGCCCTGGACGCCGTGAACAACGACGCTGTCGACCTGCTACTGGACCAGCGAGCCAGGCACGAGACAACCAAAACGCCGGTCGTGATCAGCGGGTGCATCGGGCCACGAGGCGACGGCTACCAGGTAGGCGCGACGATGACCATCGACGAGGCCCGCGCGTACCACGCCGTGCAAATGCGTTCGTTCGCCGCGGCACCGACCGATCTCGTCACCGCGACCACCATGACCTACACCGAGGAAGCGACCGGTATCACCCTCGCCGCGCACGCATCCGGGTTGCCCGTGGTCGTCTCCTTCACAGTCGAAACCGACGGCCGGCTGCCGACCGGTCAGCCGCTGGGCGACGCGATCGAAACCGTGGACGCCGCGACCGGCAGCTACCCCGCGTACTACATGGTCAACTGCGCGCACCCGACCCACTTTCGGCACCTATTCGCGGATGCACCCGCATGGACCGAGCGACTCGGCGGGCTCCGGGCGAACGCCTCCACGCTGAGCCACACCGAGCTCGACGAGGCCGAGACCCTCGAAAGCGGAGACCCGATCGACCTCGCGCAAAGGTACCGGGAGCTGCGCCAGGTCCTCCCTACGCTACGTGTGCTGGGCGGCTGCTGCGGCACCGACCACCGACACATCGACGCGATCAGCCAGCACTGCGACAACCGTGCCCGGTGACCCCCGAAGCGGTCATCCGGGTTCATCCGGCCTCCCTACCAAGGGGGATGGGGGTGCTAGCCATCCGGTCGACGCCGATGAGCCGACGGCCGTCACCCGGTCGGAGGAAGGAGCGGCGTCGATGCCGCCCTGTCCGGAGCGGACGCAGTCATCGACGTCAGCAGCGTCGTGACGAACCGGGAACGCGACGCGGTGGAGTTCTTCACCAATGCCACCCGGAACCTTCAGCGCGCCATCCGCCGGAATCAGGTGAGCCGTTACGTCGTCCTCTCCATCGTCGGCACCGAGAGGATCAACGACGGCTACTACGCGGGCAAAACGAGCCCAGGAACAGCTCGTCATGGACTCCGACGTGTCTGCCACGATCCTGCGCGCCACCCAGTTCCATGAGTTTGCCGGGCAGATGCTCGAGCGGTTCAGTTTCGGCCCGGTATCTGTGGGTGTGGTTCTCAAGATGTTGTCCCGACCGGTGGCTGCCGTTGAGGTGGCCGACCGGCTGGTGCAGCTGACCCTCGCGCCCCAGCTGACGTCCCTCGAACAGATGGCCGGGCCTGTACCTCGTGGAGATGATTAGACGCCTCTGCCGATGGCGCCAGGATCGCAGGCTGCTGGTCCCGCTGCGGGCGCCGGGTAAAGGCGGCCGCCCGATGGCCGAGGGAGCATTGCTTCCCGAGGGCGACTTCCTGATTGGACGCCGAACCTTCGACAAATGGTTGGAGACCCAACCACGAGGTCACCTGACCCCGCGTGTCCAGCGGACGGCGCAATGAGTGGCCCGATCCATGGGCCCAGAACGGCAAATGGCTGACGCGGTGCGGGGTTCACCGGCGCTGTGGACAGGCGCCTCCCGGATCTGGCATCTGAGAAGGTTCGACACCTACTGCAGCGCACACGACCTGACCGTGTTTGACAATGACACGGTCGGAGGATGGGTGATCGCCCAGCTCGGAGGATCGGGCCGCTGCTGTGCGACGGGGCCGGTGCGTTCGTGAGGCTGGATCCCGGCAGAATCCGGGTCCGCGCCAGATGCGGCCGGCAGGCGTCGCTATCCGGCTCGACGGCAACTCTCTGCAACGCCACGAAGCCGACAGCGATACGCCTTTGGCCTGCACCTTCCGTGCGGATCACGAGGAGATGCTCGACACGAGATCGCAGCGTGTTCCGTCCACTTCGCGCGCGTGGAACCCGGTCATTCTTACGGCGGATGCGCGACCGGCCGTGACCTCGTAGCGTTACCGGTTGCGGTCCGACCCCGGACAGGCATGCTCGGCGCCGACGTCGGTCCCAGGAGTGCCAGGCTCGTTCCCTGACCAGCGTGACCCCGTCGAGGTGTTCCATGAGTGATCCAATCCGCACCGGTCGCCGCCGTTGGGTGCTGCCGTTGGTTTCAGCACTGGTTGCCATGGTGGCGTCCGCCGGCCTGGCCGCGGCGGCGACGCCAACCGACGGCGTCATCGTGCTGCCTGACGCATCGTCAGCGGAAGGGATCGCGAAGGGTGCCGGAGCAACGTTCTACGCCGGCGACCTGTTAGGTGGGGACATCTTCCGCGGTGACCTGCAGCGTGGAACTGCTGAGTTGTTCATCGATGCCCCGGCGGGCCGGATGGCGGTCGGCATGTTCGCCGATGTCCGCCACCGTTTGCTGTTCGTGGCCGGGGGCCCGGGAGCGGCGTACGTCTACGACACCGGGTCCGGCGCACCCGTTGCCGACTACCAGCTCGGGGGCACGTCTGCGTCGTTCATCAATGACGTCGTCGTGACTGGTGAGGGCGCCTGGTTCACCGACTCCCTGAGCGGGCGACTCTTCTTGGTGCCGATCAGCCGGGCCGGGGTTCCTGTACCGAGCGCCATCGAAATTCCGCTGACCGGGCCAGCGGCTGCGATCGCCGGTGAGTTCAATCTGAACGGAATCACCGCCACCCCGAACGGGGACACACTCATCGTCGCTCACACGGCCAACGGCGCCCTCTGTACCGTGGACCCCTCGACCGGTGCCAGCGAATCGATCACGGGCGTCAGTGTGCCAGGCGTGGACGGAATTGTGCTCGAAGCGGGCCGGCTGTGGGCCGTACAAGGGAGCGCGAACTCGGTCGCACGTGTTCGACTCAGCCCCGACCTCGGGTCCGGCGTCATCGAGGAGACGATCACGGACACCGATTTCCAGTTCCCGACGACGACCATCCGGTTCGGCAACCATCTGGCAGTGGTGAACGGCAAGTTCGACACCGGCTTCCCACCGACCGCCGATCATTACGAAGTGGTTCTGGTGAGCCGGTAGCGAGCGTTTCCGATTGCGATCATCGCTGCTGATCGAACAATGCGGCTTTCAGCCTGGCGGGTTTCCTGAACGACCTCACCGGGGCGCGGTGTACTTCACCGACTCGTTCGTGCCGCAGCTGCTCATCCCGCTCGACCGGCACGGCAGGTTGCGCGCCGAGCCAACGACGCCCGGGTCAGTCCCGGGACTATCCGCCGCAGTGGTGTGGTGGGCCGGTGGCTTGCTGCCGATCCAACTACCGGATGGGTGAACATGCCGCTACTGACCGTCAGAAAGAGTCGTTCGTCCGGTGTGTCGGGATTGTCGTCCTCGGCAATCAGGTGGGGCACCGCCGTCACCATTGACCAGCCACATCGCTGACGAGCAGTATCTGGCCCCGTTGGCGTTGGAGGCTCCACGAGCGTCACGTCACCGTGCGCCGGCCTTCCGTGGTTCAGGGGTTACGACATGCGGCTCGGCGGCAGGGTTTTCACGGGGACATCGACGCGGCGGCGGACAGGAGCCGGCCTGGTGGCGTTCGCTCTCGTCGTCGGCGGCGTGCTCGCCAGCACGTTCACGACGACCGCCGCGGCCGCGGCGACGGTTGACGCGACCTTCGCCGCGATCGGGCCGTCGCCCATCACGGGTGGGCAAACCGAAAACGTCACGCGGGCAACGAGGTCGCCGGTGCCGTCCACACCGTCGTCGCCCATCCGAGCGACCCAAACGTCCTGTGGCTCGGTGCCGCAAACGGCGGGGTTTGGCGCACCACGAATGCGACGGCCGCCAGTCCGTCCTGGACGCCGCTGACCGACCAGATGCTCGGTCTTTCCGTCGGCGCGTTGGAATTGGACCCGACCGTCGGCACGAACACGGTCTTGGTGGCCGGCCTCGGCCGGTTCAGCTCGTTCGGTGGCATCGGGGGGCCGCTCGCCGGAATTCTGCGGACCGCGGACGGCGGATTGACCTGGACCCAACTGGCTGCGGACGACCTGGCCGGACGCAACATCAACGGGGTCGCCGCGCGGGGCAACGTCATTGTTGTGAGCGCGAACAGCGGCCCCGCCGGTCTCTACCGCAGCACCGATGGCGGAGCCAACTTCAATCTCATCTCCGGCACCAACGGCCTGCCCAACGCGACTGCTTTCGACCTGGTCGGCGACCCCTCGAACAACGCCCGCCTCTATCTTGGTACGTCGGCCAGCATCTTCCGCAGCGACGACACCGGCCTGAATTGGAACGCGATCACCAGCCAGGTCACCGGGATCGGCGGGACGACGAACAATCTGGAACTGGCCGTTCACAACAGCGCGGGCAACAATGTCGTATATGCCGGCGTGGTCAACAACGGCCAGCTCAACGGGTTGTGGAGATCCCCGGACCAGGGTGCGAACTGGACGCAGCTGGACACACCGCAGACCAACGAGGGCGGCGTGACCGTTGGTATTCAGCCGCGCCCGAAGCCCGGCGGACAGGGCGCCACCCACTTCGCCATCGTCGCCGACCGCGGCAATGCCAACCTGGTCTATGTCGGCGGTGACCGGCAGCCGGCCAACCCCGGACCCGACGGCATCCTCAACAACGGCGACGACACCTTTCCCAACTCGATAGGCGCGAACAACTTCAGCGGCCGCCTCTTCAAGTGCGACGGCAGCCTCGCCGCGGGCGCCCAGTGCGCTGCACTGACGCACAATGGAACCCCCAACAACAGCTCACCGCACGCGGACTCCCGCGAAATGGTGTTCGACGCCAACGGCGACATCGTCCAGACCGACGACGGCGGCATCTACCGGCAGACCGACCCGTCGACCCTCAACGGTGTGTGGCAATCACTCAACGGCAACCTGCAGGTCGCCGAACATCAGTCCTGCGACTACGACAACGTCGGCAACATCGTCCTTTGCGGCAACCAGGACACCGGCGCCCACGAGCAGAGCAGTGCGGGCAGCGTCGGCAACGTCCAGCTGAGCCAGGGAGACGGCGGCTTCGTCGCCGTCGGGGACGTCGGACCCGGAAACTCGGTGCGCTTCAGCTCGTCCAACAACCTCAGCGCAGGCAGCTTCCTGCGTCGCTCCTGCGATGCGGCGAACGTCTGCGTGAACTCCGCGCCGGGATTCAACGTCGTCGGGCAGGGACAGACGCTGCAGGCCTTCGAACCCAACCTGCCGCTGTACACGCCGCTGTTCATCAACGACGTCAACTCGGCCCGACTGGTTGTCGGCGGTGCGATCAACCTCTACGAATCGACCGACCAGCTGGACAACCTGAACATCGTGGTGACCCTGCCGGGCGGGCTGACCCGCGCCGTCGCGTACGGCGGGCGGCAGGGCGGCGCTGACAACGCGGACGTGCTTTGGTACGGAACGGGGACCGGGCAGTTGTTCCTCCGCGGCGGCGCGGGCGGGACGCCGGCGCAACTTCCTGCATGGACCAACGGAGCCGCCGCCGACCTCGTCCTCGACCCGGAGAACTGGGCCCACGCGTTCGTCACGAACGGCGGCCGGGTGTTCCAGACAACCGATGCGGGTGGATCGTTCACCGATATCACCGGCACCCTGACCCAGGAGGCACCAGGAGCCGCGATCAGTTCCCTCGAGGTGGTTCCGATCGCAGGAACGGGCGAGTTCGCGCTGCTCGCGGGCACGGATACCGGGATCTTCGTCACCCAGACGCAGAACCTCGGGGTCTGGGCGGAACTGGGCACCAACCTGCCCAATGCGATCGCGTTCGGACTGACCTACGACCCGACGGATGACGTGCTGCTGGTGGGCACGATGGGACGCGGGTCCTGGCTGCTGTCCGACGCGAGCGAGGTCATCCCGGTGACCGACCTGCGGGTCACCAAGACCGACTCACCCGACCCGGTCAAGGCCGGCGAGGAACTGTTCTACACGGTGACCGTGACCAACGACGGTCCCGACGACGCAGTCGGCGTCCTGGTGACCGACCAGCTGCCGGCCGAGGTGATCTACCTGTCCGATGACGGCGGTTGCACCTACGACGCCCTTGACCACGAGCTGACCTGTCTCCTGGACGACATCGGATCCGGCGACAATGAGTCCTTCAAGATCAAGACGCTGGTTCGGTCCGACGCCGTGGTGAACGAGGACGACGGCACCCTCAACATCACCAACACGGTGACTGTGGGCAGCGTCAGCGTCGACACCAACACCGCGAACAACACCGACACCGAGATCACCTTCGTGCAGGAACTGGCGGACCTCAAGGTCAGCAAGATCTGCAAGCCGGACGACGAGTTGCCGGCGGGTGAAATCGGCACCTGCACCATCTTCGTGGACAACCTCGGTCCGTCGTCCGCGCGCGACGTCATCCTGCGCGACACCAACCTCAGCGACGGCGATTTCACCATCGGCGTGATCACCCCGTCGCAGGGCTCGTGCGATCCGCCGGTCGACGGTGTCGTGGTCTGCGATCTCGGCGACGTCGCCGCGGCGTCGGCCACGTCGACCGGGCGGGCGACCGTGATGATCGAACTGACCGCCACCGAGGACGTCGACATCAACGACATCGCCGACGCGCGATCGCCCACGCCGGATCCGAACCCGATCAACAACGAGGCGCGCGACCACATCAGCGTGCTGGCTGTCGCCGACCTGTCCGTCAGCAAGACCGGTCCGGCGACCGCGGTCGCCGGCACGGACATCAGCTACACGCTGGCGATCGCCAACGCCGGGCCGTCGACGGCGCAGGGTGTCGTGGTGGAGGACCTGACGTCGGCGGGTGTGACGATCCTGTCGGTGACCGGCTCGGCGGGCGCCGGATGCAACGCCGGCATCCCCGGTGACCCTTCGGCTCCGACGACGTGCTCGTTCGGCACGCTGGCGCCGGGGGCGAGCCGGACGATGACGATCAACGTGCACGTCCAGCCGGATACCCTGGGAATCCTCCACAACGACGCCAGGATCAGCAGCGAGACGTTCGACGACGACCTGGCCGACAACCTGGACACGGTCGCCACCGAGGTCAGCGGCGTCGCCGATCTGTCGATCACGAAGACCGATTCGCCGGACCCGGTGCTCGCCGGCGAAGAGCTGACCTACACGATCGTCGTTCGCAACGCCGGTCCGTCGACCGCGATGGACACGGTCGCCACCGATACCCTGCCCGGGTCGACGACGTTCGTCAGCGGGGTCGACGGCAACGGCGTCGGCGTCTGCGCGCTCGTCCAACCCGGCACGGTCACGTGCGACCTGGGCGACCTGGCACCCGGGGAGCACCGGACGGTGTTCCTCACCGTCCTCGTCGATCCCGCGGTGCCGGACGGCTCGACGTTGACCGACACGGCGACCGTGTCCTCGGCCACCGACGACCCGAATCCGGGCAACAACACCGCGACGCAGGGCACGGCGGTGGACACCACGGCGGAGCTCTGGCTCGACAAGCAGGGCGTGCTGCGGTCCGGTAACCCGGCCCCCGTGCTCGTGTACACCCTGGTCGTCCACAACGACGCCGGCTGCGAAACAGACGCGCAATCCAGCCCGACGCCCACCTGCGGCGACGGCGGGCCCTCCGACGCGCAGAACATCGTCGTCACCGATGTGCTCCCGTTGACGTCGAAGAAGGTTGTCGTGCAGTACGTGTCCCCGCAATGCACCTACACGATCGCGACTCACACCGTAAGATGCACGGCGGTCACGCTGCCGGCCGGCGCAAAGGTGGAGTTCGTGATCGAGGTACAGGTCAGCGGCAGTGTGCGCGACATCACCAACACGGCGACGCTCACCAGTACCACCGACGACCCGGTATCGGCCAACAACACCAACAGCGTCAAGGTCGTCGTGAAGGGTGGGACGGGCAAGCAACCGAAGTGAGCCCACCTGACGTCTTCCAGGAATGACAACGATGCGCAGGCACGTGTGGTGGATCGCCGTGCTCCTGGTCGTGACGGCCTGCACCGGCGGCGAGTCGTCGTCGGCGGAGGCCTCGCTCTCGACGACGGGCACACCCTGGTCCGGGCAGACCGGCGCGGTGGACACGGGAACGGTGCGGGCGACGACACCGTCTTCCGTCGCCGGGGGCACCGGGACGGTGGAGTCGGCCACGACACCGGAACAATCGACCGCGCAATCCATGTCGTCCTACTCAGGAGACGTGTCGACTCTGGCAGGTGGTGCCGCGTTGAGCGAGGTGGCGTTCGACGACCTCTTGGCGGATCCGCAGCGTTACGTGGGGCAAACGGTGACCGTCACCGGAACCGTGCATTTCGTTTCGGTTTGCCCGCCGCCGGGTCAAGGCGGGTCACGCTGCATCCTGAACGGCTACTTCGCCGCGCAGGGGCGCGATCACTTGACGGCCGGGGAAACCGACAAGGCGATTCCGCTGGCCGAAGGCGGCGCTCTGGTGTCCTGCCCGGAAGCCGTTGCGGTGAACGGCGGGTGCGGTGGCTGGGGTACGGCCCGGAGCTACCGGGTGGTGGCGGAGGTGACGAATCAGGTGCTGGGTGGCCGGGAGACCCAGTACGTCCAGTTGAACGTGGTGGGCCGCGTTCCGCTCTGATCGCGGGCGTTCTTCGACATCCGCCGCCGAGCGTGCACGCGAACCACGTCGGTCCCGAATCCTCTTGAACCGGGGTACATCTGGCCACATCATCGGGCAGGCTTCGGCATCCCTGCATCAGGTGGCCACCCGGCTGCGCATACCATCGCGCAACGCTGGTGGCGCACCCTGCCCGACGAGGTGGACCGTCACCGCGGCGCAGGCGAGCCTGGACCGGTTGTGCGTCAAGCTGAACGGCCGCAAAACGGATCCGTCACGGGCATCGCACCACGGTCGGTGAGCGGGCCGAGGTCGAGCCGCTGCGGGCGATGCCGGCCCCGTGCGGCGCGGTGGTGGAGGCCGGGCAGACGGTCAGCAACCAGGCCTGGGTGCCGTTCCGCGGCAACCAATACTCCATCGCCCGTCACGGTCACGGGAGAGCGGGAAAACCGTAGGAGGCGGCTCAGCCTGGGCGGGGGCGGCGTTGGGCGCAGGAGATCCAGAGGTTGGTCGGGACGAGCACGTCGGCCCGTTGGCCACGGTACTGGTCGTCGGCGAAGGACGTGTCACCTGGGTCGACCGAGGGTCGCCGGTCTGTAGAGCATGACCATCCCGGGCGGTCAACGCATCGTCGGGCGTGCCTGGGCGAAGGTCCAACGGTTGCTTTCGGGGTCGTCGGCGATGTAGAAGGGTAGGCCCCAGGGGTCGTCCAGTTTCTGGATGATCGTGGCTCCGCCGGTCGAGGCACGGTGGAAGTGTTCGGCCACGTCGTCCACATACACCCAGGGCACGTGAATCGGCGCTTGGTCTGATCTGTCGCCATCCAGCTTGAAGATCATGAGTGAACTGTTGCCGATACGAAACTCTATCCAGGGATGGCCGTGCTCGGTCTCGGGCAGCGGGTCAGCACCTTCGGGCAGCGGGTCGGGGGACTTGAAACCGAATGTGGTGGCGAGCCAACGGGCCGCAGCCGCCGGCTTCGCGTAGGAGATCCCAAGACCGAGACGAGCCAGATCCCGTACCTCGTGCGGTGAATCATCCCGTCGTGCGCACCACGGTCCGAACCACTTCGCAATCACCCGCACCCAGGCCGTGCCACCCAGGTCCCGTCCGTCGGCGGGTATCCAGGCCACCACCCGCACCACTGTGCCCGCGTTGGACGGTTCGAAGCGCACGTCCGTGCGGACGTCATCGATCGAGCTCGTCCACGCCAGTCGTTTCCCCGGCTCCCATGTCGTGATCCGCGCCAGTTCGAGGGCGTCGCCAGTCGTGTCGTCATAGACCTCCAGCAACCGGCCGCCGACACCGGGCTCGCAATGCATGGCCAGCACCCGGCCGCCGGCTTGGTGGTTGATCGGGCCGCGTACCCACCACAGGTCCAATTCCTCGGTAAACACCGAGAAGGCGGTGTCGGGATCGACGGCCACCTCGACCGTCGAGGAAGTCGAGCGGCCCTCGGACGGGGATTCGATCATCGTCTCTCCTTTCGTTCGACGTGGGACTTGAAGGACCCGAGTCGTTCGTCCCAGTGGGCCTGGATCTGGTCCAGCCAGGCCCGTACGGAAACAACGGACTCGTGGCGCAGCCGGAAGATCCTCACTCGGGCGTCATCCTGGCGCCTCTCGTCGTTGACGACACCCGCTTCGAGCAGCGTCCGAAGGTGTTTGCTCATGGTCGGTGGGGGCACGCCGAGATCGCGGGCGAGCTCTCCGGCTCGTCGTGGAGCCTCGCTGAGTAGCTCGACGACCCGAAGACGATCCGGATCGGCCAACGCCCGCATCACGATCGCCAGATCGACAACGCCCGCAATCATGTGCAATAGTTACCGCGACTGGCAACTATTGTCAAGCCGCCGGAGAACCGGACCAGGAACCCCTGAGCAGGGCACATCACGCCCCCCAATGGCCGACGTCGAGCATCGTCGACGATGTCATCGACCTGCTCGAACC
>DATDBV010000564.1:0-3963 GCA_036524715.1 Nakamurella sp.
GGCGCGCCAGAACAACACCTACTGCATGATCAACACGAAAAGCTCGATTCCTTCTAGAGGAAAAGCGCACCAATCTGTAGTCCGATCAGCACTGCCGCCGCTACCGTTCTCACAACAGCAACGACGCAGAAGTCGTCATACACAGAAGGTGGTGTCGGAGTGGACATCCTGGCGGAGATTCGCAGGGCTCCCATGAGCAGGTTTCAGCTGGTCGCGATCGGTATCGCGCTCGCGTTGATCATCCTCGACGGCTTCGACGTCGCGGTGATGGCGTACGCCGCGCCAGCCCTGGCCCGGGACTGGCACATAGACCCGGTCCTGCTTGGTTTTCTTCTCAGCGGAAGTTTGTTCGGCATGGCGGCGGGTTCGATCTTCCTCACCCCGCTGGCCGACCGGATCGGCCGGCGCAACCTGACCATGCTGTCGCTGGTCATTGCGAGCATCGGCATGACGCTCACCGTATTCAGCACGGGGATCACGGATCTGCTGATCTACCGGATCATCACCGGTCTGGGCGTGGGCGGCATGATGGCCAACCTCATCGTGCTGGTGTCGGAGTACTCGTCGGACAAGCGACGCGGATCGATCATCGGCGTCTACGCAGCCGGATATCCGATCGGCGCAACGATCGGCGGCCTCGTCGCCGCACCGCTCATCCCGGCCATGGGGTGGCGATCGATCTTCGCGGTCGCGCCGTGTTGACCGTCGCATTGTTGGTGCTGTCCTGGCGTTCGCTGCCCGAGTCCCTGGACTATCTGATCACCCGGCGGCCCGCCGGAGCGCTGGAGAAGATCAACGCGATCCTCGTGAAGATGGGCCGACCGGCCGTCAGCGAGTTGCCGACGACTCGGCATGCGGATGAGCCCAAGGGTGCCGTCCGGGAGATCCTGACCCGCCCGATCCGGTTCCGGACGCTCATGCTGTGGATCGGCTACGCCTGCCTGGTGGCCGCCTACTACTTCGTCAACACCTGGACCCCGAAGATCATCGCCGGCGCCTCCGGCCAGGACTCGCTGGGTGTGACGGTGGGCATCATCGCCAACGCCGGTGGCATCATCGGCTGCTTCCTGTTCGGGGCGCTGGCGATCCGTTTCCTGCCGCGGGTGCTGCTGATCGCGGCCCTGGCGCTGTCGGCGGTCGCCTACATCCTGTTCGGCATCGTGTTCCACGTCGTGCCGGTCGCGATGATCGTCGCCCTGCTCCTGGGCATCCTGACCACCTCGGCGATCGCCGGGTTCTACGCGCTGACCCCCGGCATCTACAGTGCCCGGGCCCGTGCGACCGGCATGGGCTGGATGATCGGCCTCGGCCGGCTGATGTCGATCGTGGCCCCGATCATGGTCGGCGTGCTGCTCGACGGTGGCTGGCGGCCGGAGAACATCTACTTCCTCTTCGCGATCCCACTGGCCGCGGCCGCCCTGTGCATCGTCGCCGTGAGTGTGTCGCTCAAGCGAGGTCGCTCCACGAACGGCGCCGCCGATCACACGGTCGCCGGGGCCGCGGCATGACGTCAGCGTGGGGCGGTGAGCGAGCGTTCGCACATGGCCGCCGCGTCCCGCAGTACCTGAACGTATCGCTGGTCGTCCTCGCGCCGGTGCCGGACGGACGGAATCGCGATCGTGAGCGCCGCGACGGCCAGCCCTGCACCGTCGTGCACCGCAACACCCAACCCGATCACTCCCTGCTCCGTCTCCTCCCGGCTCGTCCCGTATCCGAGACGGCGAACGCCGGTGAGGTGCCGGGCGAGGGTTCGAACCGACGCGAATCGGGACATCGGCCACGGCGTCAGACCCTTCGGGTAGATCCGCTCGATATCGCGGTTGGTCAGTTCCGCCAGCAGCGCTTTGCCACCGGCGGAGCAGTACGCCGGCATCCGGTCGCCCAGTCGCATCACGACCCGCAGGGTCCGGGACTGGTTCTCGATGCCGTCGATGAACACGATGAACTCGCCGTCCCGCACCATCAGTTGCACGGTCTCGTCGAGGTCGCGGTGCATTTGCTCCAGGGCCGGCCGGGCCAGCGTTCGCATTTCAGGAACGGTGTGGGCGGGCACGTCGCGGCGCACCAGAGCGGGACCGAGCACGTACCGGCGTTCCCCGTCCTGCACCGCGAACCCACGATGCACCAGAGTGCTCAGCAGGCGGTGCGCGGTGGACGGAGCAACCCCCAGCAGGGGCGCCGCCTCCGACACGCTCAGCCGCTCCCCGTTGTTCAGCATCTGCACCAGCCGCAACGCACGATCGACTGATTCCAAAGGTTGGGCGCTGCCCGCACTTCCCATGACGAAAGCGTGACACACCGCGGGCGCCGAACGACCAGCGGCCGATGACGGACAACGACACCATTGACTCGAAGTGAGGACGAAGAGATGACGATTTCGAACGGAACGACCCCGGAGCCGCTGGTGACCTGGCGCCCCTCCCCGGCGCAGCAGCGCGAATCCCGTTTGTGGGACTTCATGCAATGGCTCAACGCGCATCGCCAGGTGCAGGTGTCGGACTACCGCGAGATCTGGTCGTGGTCGGTCACCGAACTGTCCGATTTCTGGGATGCGGTCAGGGAATACTTCGGCGTCCTCGGCGACGGGTTTGCCGGACCGGCGTTAGCCGAGGAGAAGATGCCGGGGGCCGTCTGGTACCCGCAGGCCCGGTTGAACTTCGCCGAGAACGTGCTGCGTCACGCCCAGGATCCCGCGCTCGCGGAAACCGCCGCGCTGCTGACCATTTCTGAGGACAATCGGCAGGCGTCGTTGACCTGGCGAGAACTGGAATCGCAGGTGGCGTCGCTGGCGGCCCATCTGCGACGGCTCGGCGTGGCGCCGGGCGACCGGGTGGCGGCCGTGCTGCCGAATGTGCCGGAGGCGATCATCGGGCTGCTCGCCACCGCGAGCATCGGGGCGGTCTGGACCATCAATTCCCCCGACCTGTCCGCGGCGGCCACCCTCGAGCGGCTGCGGCAACTCGAGCCGACGGTGTTGATCGGCGTGACCGGCTACCGGTTCAACGGCAAGGATTTCGATCGACACACGCACCTGACCGAGATCGAGGCCGGGTTGCCCGACCTGCGGAACACCATCGTGGTGACCGACCCCGACCTGCCCGCCGAGACGAGTCACGGACGTATCGATTTCGCGGACCTGGTGACCGATGCCGTCGAAACGTCCTACCTGCGCGTGCCGTTCGACCCTCCGCTGTGGGTGCTGTTCTCCTCGGGCACCACCGGAGCGCCCAAGGGGATCGTGCACGGTCACGGCGGCATCACCCTGGAGGCACTCAAGTCGATCGGCCTGAACCAGGACATCGGTCCCGGCGATCGGTACTACGTCGCGGCGAACACGTCGTGGATGGTGTGGAACACGCTGGTCATCAACATGATGGCCGGTGCGTCGGTGGTCACCTACTCGGGATCGCCCACGTACGGGCGCAAGGATCGACAGTTCGAGATCATCGCGCGCACCGGAGCCACGATGTTCGCCACGGGTGCGGCCTACCTCACCCTGGTGCAGGACGCCGGCCTCGAGCCGGGCCGCGACTGGGACCTGTCCAGGCTGCGGTCGATCCTGTCCACCGGCTCACCGCTGCCCGACGCAACATGGTTGTGGGTGCACGAGCACGTCAAGAGCGACGTGCACCTCGGCTCGGATTGCGGTGGGACGGACATCTGCAGCGGTCTCATCGGCTCCAACCCGCTCGAGCCGGTGCACCTGGGACAGCTTCAGGGTCCTGCGCTGGGGGTCGCGGCGCAAGCCTGGTCCGAGTCCGGGCAGCCGGTGATCGACGAGGTCGGCGACCTGGTCGTGACCAGGCCGATGCCGTCGATGCCGGTGTTCTTCTGGGGGGATCCCGACGGCGTTCGCCACCGGGCCGCGTACTTCGAGAAATTCCCGGACACCTGGGCGCACGGCGACTGGATCACCGAGACCGCCGGCGGCACCTTCGTCGTGCACGGCCGGTCCGATGCCAC
>DATDBV010000565.1:0-3985 GCA_036524715.1 Nakamurella sp.
GCCGGATGTTCAACGCCCGAGTCGAGTCGCTCACGGAGAAGGCCGCGTTCCGGACCGCGCTGGCCAAGCGACGCTGCCTGATCCCGGCCAGCGGCTACTTCGAGTGGCGCAAGCTCGGCGACGAGAACGTCAAGGGCCGCAAGCGGCCCGTCAAGCAGGCCTATTACCTCACCCCCCAGGACGGCAGCGTGATGGCCTTCGCGGGCCTGTGGGAGTACTGGCGACCCGACGGCAAGGGTGCCGACGACGCCGTCGTCTCGATGACGATCATCACCGCGCCCGCGGTCGGGCCGATGCGCGACATCCATGACCGCATGCCGATGATCCTGCCGGCGTCGGAATGGGCGGCCTGGCTCGACCCGCGGGTCGAGCCGCAGCCCTTGCTCGGCCCGCCTTCGGACGACCTGGTGGCCGCGATCGAGCTGCGGACGGTCGGCCCCCAGGTGGGCAACGTCGCCAACGACGACCCCGGCCTGATCGTCCGCGTCGATGCCCTGTCCGAACCGGCGGAGCAACCCACTCTGCTGTGAACCACGGGGTATCACCCGGCCGGGCGTTCACTCCTTCGGATGGCCTACCGGGTGACATCGACACGAGCTGTCACATCGATGTCGAGGTCTGGATAAAGTTGTTGATCAGCACTTCTGGAATAGGGGACGCACTGTGGTCCTGAACCCTGGCGAACAGTTCGCCGGATACTCGATCGAGTCCGTGCTCGGCACCGGCGGGATGGGCGCGGTCTACCTGGCCAAGCACCCGCGGCTGCCGCGGCGCGACGCGCTCAAACTGCTCAATCCCGCCTTCTCGAACGATCCGAACTTCCGCGCCCGGTTCGAGCGCGAGGCGGACCTGGCCGCGGGCCTGGTGCACCGCAACATCGTGGCCGTCTACGACCGCGGTTCGGTCGACGGACAGTTGTGGATCTCCATGCAGTACGTCGCCGGGGTCGACGCCTCCGTGGCCGCCCGGGCCGGCGACGGGTCGATGACCCCGCACCGGGTGGTGCACATCATCAGCGAGGTCGGCGCCGGCCTTGACTACGCCCACCGCGCGGGGCTGCTGCACCGGGACGTCAAGCCGGCGAACATCCTGCTGGCCGCACCCGACGACCCCAGCGAGCCCGAGCACGTGCTGCTCACCGACTTCGGCATCGCCAAGTCGACCACCGACGAGGTGCAGCACCTCACCGGCACCGGCAACCTGCTGGCCACCCTGGCATACGCCTCGCCGGAGCAGATCGAGGCCCGGCACCTGGACCACCGGGTCGACATCTACGCGCTCGGCTGCGTGCTCTACGAGCTGCTCACCGGCAGCGTGCCCTACCCGGAGAACTCGCCGTTCGCGACCATGACGGCGCACCTGAAGAACCCGATTCCCAAGGTCACGGAGAGGGTGCCGTGGCTGCCGCCCGGCCTGGACGCCGTCGTCGCCAAGGCGCTGGCCAAGGACCCCGACGAGCGGTTCAACAGCTGCCGCGAGCTGAGCCTGGCCGCCCGCGCCGCGCTGGTGGCGGCCGACCCGGCCCTGTCCACCCCGACCCGGGCCGAGGTGGCCGTCGCGGTCGAGAACCGGCCGGCCAATCCCGATCACACCTCACTCGATGTCGCCGTCTCGGCGGCGGCCGCGGCCGCGGCGATCGCGGTCGAGGAGAAGTCGCTGACCACACCCCGCCCGCCCTACACCGTCGGGGTTCGCCGCATCAATCCCGCCCAGCGCACGGTCGCCGAACTGGGCCCCGTCAACACCAACTCCCTACCGGCCCAGGACCGGATCGAGGTTGAACGGCTGCTGCTGGAGGAGATGAGCTTCTTCGATCTGCCGCCCCGGCTGCCGCTGCAGGAGATCGTGCCGGGCGACGTGTCGCAGGAGATCACCGTCGCCAACAACGAGGTCACCCGGACCGTGCAGTACCAGCGGGAGGGCTCGCGGCATCCGAAGGCGCTGGATGATGTGATCGCGCTGCTGGAGCGACACGCCGGCTGGCAGGTCCGGCAGCTGAACACCGGTCCGCAGAACCTCTACGGGGGCTGGACGCCGACCGGATCGGTGCCGCCGCTGGGCGGGGGCGCGGTCCGGCCGACCGAGGTCAACGGGCACGCGCCAATCGGGTATCACCCCACCGGCCCCTCCGGCGGGCTTCCGCCGGGCGCGGTCTACCAGTCCGGGCCGCACCAGGGCTACCAGTCCGGGCCGGTGCACGTGACCGGTCCGACGCCGGTCGAGCCCAAGCCGAGCGGCGCCAAGAAGTGGATCCTGATCGGCCTGGCCGCGGTCCTGGTGATCGCCGGCGGCGTCACCGCGGCGGTGCTGCTCAGCGGAGGCGGGCAGCCCACGATCGCCGCGCCGACGAACCTGGCCGCCAACGCCGACACCGATCGGGACATCACCGTCAGCTGGTCACCGTCCACCGGCGCGACCGGCTACACCGTCACCCGCAACGGTGAGACCATGTACACCGGGGTGAACACCAGCTGGGTCGACGACCAGGTGCTCCCGGGCAAGTACAACTACACCGTGAGCGCGACGAACGCCGCCGGACAGACATCGTCGGCGGCCGGCCCCGAGGCGGTCACGATCGAAGACCAGGGCTGGTCGGCGCTGACCAACGTGGCCGCGGACTTCGACGGACTGATCCCGCAGTCCCCGTCGGAGAAGGGTTACGAGGACGCCACCTGCACCAGTGCCAGCGACAACTTCGGCAGCAACGCCGACGGGATCATCAACTGCACCGATGGCCAGGGCATCGTGTTCTGGGTCATGCACTTCCCGAGCAAGGACGCGCTGACCAGCTACGTGGGGGACAACTTCGAGAGTGCGCCCGAGA
The DNA here is from genome assembly GCA_036524715.1 of Nakamurella sp. GTDB lineage: Bacteria > Actinomycetota > Actinomycetes > Mycobacteriales > Nakamurellaceae > Nakamurella. The sequence goes on from DATDBV010000565.1 coordinate 2,825, forward strand.
TCATCACATGGACCCGGGACGACGACGACGACGCCGGCACCCGGTACGGGTCATCGGATGACGAGACGGACCCGTCCTACCTGTTGACCACCTTCAACGACGAGCAGTACGCGGACTACGTGGTCTACGCCGAGTGGAGCGGCCACACCACCTCCGAACTCATCGACGGCTGGTGGAAGCCCGCGCCGTTCTAGAACCCGGAACTACCCCCGCAGGGCCGCGATCCGGTCCGCCACCCGCGCCGCGGTGGCGGGCCGGGTGTCCAGCGGGGCCAGGCAGCTGAGCACGAGGTCGGCCTCACCGGACGTCAGCGATGGGTCCACCGTGGGAGCCGAACTCTGCACCCGTCTGATGGCCAGCAGCGGCTGGCGCTCGGGCAGTTCGCCGTACAGGCCCCGACCGGACAGCGCCCGGTGCAGCGTCGCGCCCAGGGCCCAGACGTCGGTCGCCCGGGACGGCGGCTCACCCAGCAGCAGCGACGGGTCGAGGTATTCCACCGAGGTCTCCGGCGCCATTCCGGTCAGTGCCGCGCCGGCGTTGAACACCCGCGCCAAACCCAGGTCGGACAGCTTGCCGCCGTTCTCGGTGAGCATCACGTTGCCCGGCTTGACGTCACCGTGCGCCATCCCTGCCTCGTGCAGCGCGTCCACCGCGCGGGCCGCGTGCTCGACGGCCCGCAGCACCTCGTCGCGGGTGAGCGGCCGGGCGGGCGCGGCCAGCGAGCCGAGCGGGAAGTATTCCATCGCGTACAGGAAGTTGTCCTCCAGCACCGCGTCGTACACCCGGGCCAGATAGGGCGAGGCGACCGCGGCGAAGGCCCGCAGCTCCCGGGTGCCCCGGCGGTAGGCGTCCTCGCTGCACTGGCCGGCGAAGACCTTGACCGCGACGTACTCGTCGTCGATGCCGAGGCGGGCCGGCGGCCGGGCCAGATAGAACCGGCCATGGTTGCCCTCGCCGATCAGCCGGATGACCCGGAAGTCCGCGAGCACCGGAACGGCCTGCGCTGGGGTGTCCTGAAGCACCATGGCGCGAGCATATCGGGCATCCGCCGTACACGGATGGTGGAAGATCGTCAGGCCGGGTATCGGACCGCGACCTGCATGCCTCACACTCAGTGACGGCGCTCCGTTCGCCCGTCCGGACCAACGCCCCCAAGACACG
>DATDBV010000566.1:0-12485 GCA_036524715.1 Nakamurella sp.
TACTACACGGACCTGCAGACCCTGCCGGCCGCGAGCGCCTTCACCCAGGTCCAGTTGACCACACCGGTTCTGCCGGAGGGCACCGACCAGCTCAGCTGGGGCCTGTCGATCGCCGGCGACGGCACCGTGGTGACCGACGACTACTCGATCGCCGAGCTGGGTGGCCAGCCCGAGCCCGATCCGGAGCTGGTGGTCAACGGCAACCTGGCCGCGGGCGAGGAGGAGCCGACCTGCTTCCAGCCGGCCGGCTGGGGACAGAGCACGACCACTCAGCAGTTCCTCGACGAGGTGCCGGCCGGCGCCACCGGTCGCTCGTGGCGGATCGCCATGGCCGAGCACCAGTCCGGCGACCACAAGCTGCTGCTGTCGGAGGCGGCCGGGGTGCGCCCCGGCCGTGCAGCCCGGCGAGGTGTACGAACTCGGCCTGGACTACCGGTCCACCGCCGACCAACAGTCGATCACCCTGTTCCGGCACACCGCCGCGGGTTGGCAGTACTGGACGGACATCCAGGCGCTGCCCGCCGCCCTCGATTGGTCGACGGCCGCCCTGACCACCCCGGTGGTTCCGGAGGGGACCGACCGGGTCAGCTTCGGCGTCTCGCTGTCGTCCGACGGCACCCTGGACACCACCGGGTACTCGCTGCGCCTCCCGGGCGCCGAGCCCGAACCGGAACCGGGCGAGCCCGACGTCGCCGGCACCTGGACCGTCTCGCAGACCCAGATGCCGCTGCGGGCCATCCATTCCACCCTGCTGCATGACGGCCGGGTGCTGCTGATCGCCGGGTCCGGCAACGACATCGACGAGTTCGCCGCCGGGTCGTTCAAGGCGTCGGTGTGGGACCCGGTGGCCAACACGTTCACCGAGCTGCTGGTGCCCGAGGACATGTTCTGCTCCGGCCACGTGACCCTGGCCGACGGCCGTGTGCTCATCGCCGGTGGCACGAAGGAGTTTCCGGGGACCGGCGGGTCGATCAATTTCGAGGGTGCCGAGTTCACCTACGTTTTCGACCCGGCGACGATGGCGTTCACCAAGATCGGTGACATGGCGGACGCTCACTGGTATCCGACGCTGACCAAGCTGGAGAACGGCGACGTCTGGGCGGCCGGCGGACTGGACGAGAACTCCGCCGGCACCGTGGCCACCGAAATGTTCTCCCAGTCGCAGTTCCGCTGGCTTCGGCTGAACGAGGTGCCGCAGACCTGGACGTACTGGGGCACCTACCCGCACATGTACCTGATGGCCGACGGCCGGATGTTCTACAGCGGCGGGCACACCTTCGGCAACAACCGACCTGGCACCGGCGCCAGCGTCTACGACTGGCGGACCGCGCAGGTCGCGGACGTCCCCGGGCTGCGCGCACCCAACCTGCGTGACCAGGCCGGGTCGGTGATCCTCCCGCCGGCGCAGAACCAGAAGGTGATGATCGTCGGCGGAGGTCACGTCGACGAGAACGCCGACGGCACCGACCTGGTGGACATCATCAACCTCAACGACGCGAATCCGCACTACACGGCCGCTCCGTCGGTGCCGGGTGGCGGGCGCACCTACATCAATCTGGTGACCCTGCCGGACCGCACGGTGCTGGCCACCGGTGGCGCGCACGGCAACCGGGGCGCCGAGGTGATCTCGTCGTCCACCTACGACCCGGTGAGCAACACCTGGTCGGACACGGCGGACGACCCGATCGGCCGCGGCTACCACTCGTCGTCGATCCTGCTGCCCGACGGCCGGGTCGCGGTGTTTGGCTCCAACCCCGCGGACAACTCATTCGAGCTGCGGATCTCGGTGTACTCGCCGCCCTATCTGTACCAGGGTGAGCGGCCCACCGTCGATCCGTCGGCGACGGACCTGACCTACGGGCAGACCCTGGATCTGGGGGTGACCGGCGATGTGGTGGCGGCCAATCTGACCGCGCCGGTGTCGTCGACGCATCAGACCGACACCAATGCCCGGCTGGTCGATCTGCCGATCACCGGGGTCGGCGGAGCCCGACAGGCGACGGTGCCGCAGAACGCGGCGCTGCTGCCGCCCGGGCCGTACATGCTCACGGTTCTCGACTCGGAAGGTGTGCCGTCGGTGGCGAAGTGGGCGATGGTCGGATGATCCGGTCTCCCGGAATGAGGCCATGGTTGGCCGTGACGCTGCTGGTCGTCGGGTCGGTCGGCATCCTGCTGGTGTGGTTCGGGCTCGGCGGGGACCGGACCGGGCACGTCCATGCCGGGGAGGCGTCTTCGGTGATCGCCGGCGCGGTTCCCGGCGCCGCGAGCACGTCGGCCGCGATGGCCTCATCGGGCTCGGCCTCCACGGCCGGCGCGAACGAGCACGCCGCGCACGCGGACGCCGCCCCGACCACCGCGCCCGCGGATCCGCCGGCCGGCACGGCGCCGGATGCGGCCGCGGAACCGGAGGACCCGGATGCGGCCGCGGCCGACCGGCGGCAGATCAGCCTGGCCGAGGCGGCGGGGGACGGTTCCGTCCCGTCGACCACCGCCGCCGTGGTGCCGGTGGCCGACAAGTGGCTCGATCCGGGCGCCGCCGGCGTCAACGAGGGCACCAAGCAGCAGGCGGCGGGCGTCGACCTTGCGCCGGCGCCGGTGGTGGACCCGTCGGACGTACTGCCGAACGGCCTGGTCAACGGCTGCGTCGCCGGCTACGGCCGCGGCGTGCAGTGCCTGCCCAAGACCCCACCCGGCCACGCCGGTCACGGCTCGGGTCAGGACATGTCGGTGTACTGTACCTGCGCGCAGGCCCGGACCCTGCTGCCGGACGGGATCACCGTCGACGCCGCCGGCGCCGACCCGCTCGGACTGGACAGCAACCGGGACGGGACCGCCTGCGGCGCTGGTGACCGGTAGGAAACCCGTCACGGTTAGGGTCCAGCATCGTGAGTGAGCACACCGCAGCCCGGCCCTGGTACGTGCCGATGCGGGCGCGGCCGCCGGACGAGCACCACCGGGCGTCCACCCCGCTGGAGCTGCTGTTCGACCTGTGTTTCGTCGTCGCGGTGGCCCAGGCGGCGGCCGGCCTGGACCACGGGTTCATCGAGAACCACGTCGGGTCCGCGATCGTCGCCTACCTGATGACGTTCTTCGCCATCTGGTGGGCGTGGATGAACTTCACCTGGTTCGCCTCCGCCTACGACACCGACGATGTGCCGTACCGGCTGCTGGTCCTGGTCCAGATCGCGGGCTCGCTGGTCATCGCGGCCGGCATCCCCCGGGTGTTCGCCGACCAGGACCTGACCGTCATCGTCATCGGCTACGTGATCATGCGGCTGGCCACGGTGACCCAATGGTTGCGGGCCGCCGCGGCCGATCCGCCCCGCCGGCGCACCGCCACCCGGTACGCGGTGGGGATCGCGACGGTGCAGGTGTATTGGGTGCTGTTGCTGTTCCTGCCCCACGGCGGCGCTCTGTTGGCCGGATTCCTCGGCGGTGTGGTGCTGGAGCTGGCCATCCCGGTGATCGCGGAACGGCCCAACCCGACCACCTACCACCCGCATCACCTTGCCGAACGGTACGGGCTGTTCACCGTGATCGTGCTCGGCGAGTCGGTGACCGCTGCCACCCTCGCCTTCCAGGACGCGCTGGACGCGTCGGACGACTCGGCCACCGTCATCGGCATGGCGGCCGCCGCCGTCGTCACCATGTTCTGCCTGTGGTGGATCTACTTCGACCACGAGTCGGTGCCGGCGATGAACGCCGCGCGAGCGACGTTCCTGTGGGGCTACGGGCACTACCTCGTGTTCGCCTCGGCGGCCGCGGTCGGCGCCGGGCTCGTCGTCGCGGTGGCCTACGAGCAGCATGCGACCCACGGCATCAGCTATGTCGTGTCCGCGGCGGCGACGACGGTGCCGGTGGCGATCTACCTGATCGTCACCACCGTGCTGCGGGCCCAGCCGGGCCGGCCGCGGATCATTCCGTGGGCGACGTCCGTCGCCGCGGTCCTTGTCCTGGCCGACACATTCGTGCCGGCGCCCCTGTACATGACCGCCGGCGTCCTGGTGGTGCTGGTGGTCGTGCTCGTCCGGGCCACCCGAACCCGGTCGAGGAGGTGACGCCATGTCCGCAGGATTCGATCGGGTTCCCGATTCGGTGGCCGCGGACCTACTGCTGGCCGCCCGCGGCACCGACTACTTCTCCCGCCGGCTGGACGGGCTGACCGACGCCGAGTACGAGGCCCCGTCGTTGCTGCCGGGCTGGGACCGACGACACGTCATCGCGCACGTCGGATACAACGCCCGGGCGCTGACCCGGCTGGTCCGGTGGGCGCACAGCGGCGCCGAGATCCCGATGTACGCCTCGACGCAGGCCCGCGACGCCGAGATCGACGCCGGCGCGACCATGCCCCCGGACGCGTTGCGCAGCCTGCACCACCGCGAGCTGGACAACCTGACCACCGCCTGGCGGGACCTGCCGGCGGACCGGTGGGACTTCCCGGTGCGCACGGCGCAGGGTCGCACGGTGCCGGTGTCGGTCACCCCGTGGATGCGGGTGCGCGAGGTCTGGCTGCACGCCGTCGACCTCGACAACGGTGGGCGGTTCGAGGACTTCCCGCCGGAGCTCGTCGACCGGCTGCTGGTGGACATCACGTCGTGGTGGGCCCGGTCCGGGGACGGGACCGATCTGGTGCTCCGGCCCACCGACCGGGCCGGGCCCTGGCCGATCGTGACCGGGTCGAGCATGATGGGCGGGCCCGGGGCAGTGACGATCACCGGAACGGCGGCTCAGTTGGCCCGGTGGGCCAGCGGTCGGGGAACCGGCGGCGTGGTCACCGGCACCGGCCGGCCGGTCAGCCCGCCGCGGTGGCTGTGATGGCCGCATCGGTCGGACCCGCCAGATGGCGGGGACAAACCGCCGGGCGGCGGTCGAACTCCGCGGATTGAGCACCGACGATGGGATTCTCGTCCACCCACTGCGTTCGGAGTCAACGATGACGACCACACTCGAACCGTCGACCGCGTCCACCGAGGTCGGTCCGCCGCCGCCGTTCGACCCGGAGTTGGCGCCGGCGCTGCGGATCATCAACGAGTTGCTCCCGCCGGGCGGGTTCACGTCGGACTCGCTGGCGGCCATGCGGGCCGGCGTACCCGGACTGGAACCGCCGACCGATGAGACGCTCGGCCGGGACGGGACCTATCTGATCGAGGAACGATCGGTTCCCGGTCCGGTCGGCGCCCCGGCGATCTCCCTGTTGATCTGCCGGCCCGCCGCGGCCCGGACCGCCACCCCGGTCATCTACCACACCCACGGCGGCGGCATGGTGATCGGTGACAACCGCACCGGGATCGACGAGATCCTGAATCTGGCCTCGACGGTCGGCGCTGCGGTGGTCTCCGTGGAGTACCGGCTGGCTCCGGAGACGCCGCATCCCGGTCCGGTCGAGGACTGTTTCGCCGGTCTGGCCTGGACCGCGGCGCATGCGGACGAGTTGAACGTCGACGCCGATCGGATCGTGATCGCCGGAGCCAGCGCCGGCGGCGGGCTGGCCGCCGCGGTCGCCCTGCTGGCCCGCGACCGGGGTGGACCCGCCCTGTTCGGACAGATGCTGCTGTGTCCGATGCTGGACGACCGCAACGACACCCCGTCCGCCGTCCAGATGGCCGGGCTGGGCGTGTGGAGCCATGCGGACAACGATTTCGGCTGGACCGCGCTGCTCGGCGCCGCGCGGGGCACCGCCGACGTGTCCCCCTGTGCGGCACCGGCCCGGGCGCAGGACCTGTCGGGATTGCCGCCGGCATTCATCGATGTCGGTTCGGCCGAGACCTTCCGGGACGAGGACGTGACCTACGCGAGCCGGATCTGGCAGGCCGGTGGCCGGGCCGAACTGCACGTGTGGCCGGGCGGATTCCACGGGTTCGACCTGATGGCGCCGGAGGCGGCGATCTCGCAGGATGCGCGGAGCGCGAGGCACATCTGGTTGCGGCGGCTGCTCGGGGCCTGAGGGTCGCCTTGACCGGTCGGGGATCCTGGTGTCATGCGTGACCTGACGGTGCGGCTGGACGCCTTGGATCCCGAGGCCGGTGCGGCGCTGCGGGTGATCGCGTACTTCGACGACCTGGTCGCGAACGAGGCCGGTCTGCAGGCCATCGTCCGCGGGGCGGCGGTGCTCGCCGCCTGCCCCGCGGCCCTGGTCGATCCCTCCCATCACGTGCGGGTTCGGGTCGGTGCGGACGGCGCGGCCGGAACGCCAGGACCTCGGGATCCCTCGTGGCCCGGCGTGGCCGTCGGGACCGGGAACGGCGAGCTGTGGCTCGAGCGGCAGGGTGCCGGACACCCGATCGACGCGATGGTGCTCGAGCGGGCGGCGGCCGCGGTCGGGTCGGTGGTGCAGCGCACCCGGCACCGCACCGACGGTCACGCCCAGGACCAGGCCTGCGTGGAGATCCTGCTCGACCCGGGCTCGTCACCGACGGAACGGATGACGGCGGCCAGGCGGCTGCAGCTGCCGTCGACCGGTCGCGTCCGGGCGGTGGCGGTGGATCGGGGACGAGTGCTGATCGTGCCGGCCGACCGTCCGGAGCCACCCGTGGGACGAGCCGGCCTCGGTCCCGCGGCGGGCCTGGACGACCTGCCGCAATCCGCTGTCGCCGCGAGGCTCGCGTGGCGGCTCACCGCGGAGGGACAACGGAGGATCCCGGGCCGCGTGTGGTGCATGCCGACGACGTCGGCGGCCTGTTGGTCCTGGCCGCGGCGATCGGCCCGCAGAGCCCGCGGCACGCCGATGTGTCGACGCTCGAGCGGGCCGGGTCCGCGGCGCCGTGGCTGCTGACGACCCTCGACGCGGTCGCGGGCGCACCGAGTCTGCGATCCGCCGCGACCGCGCTGCACATGCACCACTCGACCCTGCAGGAACGCATCGGGCAGGCCGAGCGGATGATCGGCTGGGCGATCGGCGACCCCGCTGGCCGGCTTCGGCTCCAGCTCGCCCTGGTCCTGCGGCGGCTGCACCGCGCCGCCACCGACTGATCCCTCGATCGGCACGGCCGTGCATACTTAGGTGATGCAAACCTTACCGACCGATGAGGCCCAGGTCGTCGAGATCGGCCGGCCCGCCTATCGGCCGTTCCGGGTGCGGGTCGGCCGGGTGGAACGCCTGACACCGTCGTTCCGGCAGGTGACGTTCACCGGACCGGATCTGACCGAATTCGGCGACGACGGGCTGGATCAACGGATCAAGCTGATCCTGCCCGATGGCCCGCGGCTGCCCGCCGACCTGGCGGCCGACGATGGCGGGGCGTCCTGGTATGCGCAGTGGCTGGCGATGCCGGAGTCCATTCGTCCGGCCATGCGCACCTACACCGTCCGTCGCGCCCGCCCATGGGACGCCGCGGTGGATGTCGTCCTGGTCGACCACGACACCGGCCACGGACCACCAGGTCCGGCCGTGCGCTGGCTGCGCAACGCGGGGCCCGGCGACGAGATCGTGCTGGTCGGGCCGGATGCCCGCAGCCCCGACCGGCACCAGGGCATCGACTGGCGACCCGGCGCGGCGCGGCGACTGCTGCTGGCCGGGGACGAGACCGCGGCGCCCGCGATCGTCGCGATCCTGGAGAGCCTGGCCGGCGATGTCGACGGTGTCGACGGTGGTGTGACGGCGCGGGCATTCGTCGAGGTGCCCGACGATCGGGACCGGCTGCCCGCCGACCTGCCGGACCACACCCGGATCCACTGGCTGCCCCGGGGCGGTGGAACCCACGGTGAGCTGCTCGGCCCGGCGGTCGCCGACTGGCTGGACGGACATGCCCGCCTGCTGGACGCGGTCCGGGCGCTCGGCGCGCAGCGCTTGGACGACATCGATGTCGACCAGGAGTTGTTGTGGGACACACCCGATCCCACCGGCGAGGCGTTCTATGCGTGGATGGCCGGCGAGGCCGCCGCGATCAAGGCACTGCGCCGGGCCGTGGTCACCGACCGGGGAGTGGACCGGCGGCAGGTCGCGTTCATGGGGTACTGGCGGCAGGGCCAGGCCGAGCGGTCGTGACGTCTGGTTGTCAGCCGGCCGCGGTCACCCGGGGCCGGTAGGTCACCGTTTCCGTCGCGGCGCGCAGGTGCCGCCGCAGCTCCCACAGGTCGCCGGCCAGCACCCCGTTGGTGCGGGCCTGGACGAGGATGTTGCCCAGCGCGGTGGCCTCGACCGGGCCGGCCACGACGTCGCGGCCGGTGGCGTCGGCGATGAGCTGGCAGAGCAGGGTGTTCAGCGAGCCGCCGCCGACCACGTGGACCACGTCGACGGTGCGGCCGGAGAGCCGGGCCGCGTCCTCGATGCGGGCGGCGAAGGTGACGGCCAGGCTGTCCAGGATGCAGCGGACGATGCCCGCCTGGGTCCGTGGTTCGCGCTGCCCGGCGACCCGGCAGGCGTCGGTGATCCTGGCCGGCATGTCGCCGGGGGCCAGGAACTCGGGCGCGTCCGGGTCGAACGTCGGCCCTCCCGAAGGGACCTGGGCGGCCTGCTCGAGCAGATCCGGCAGGGTGGGGGTTCGGCCGCGCAGCCGCCAGATGCGCAGCGTCTCGGACAGGATCCACAGGCCCATGACGTTGCGCAGGTAGCGGAAGGTGCCGTCGACGCCGCGTTCATTGGTGAAGTTGGCGTGCCGGCCGGCCCCGGTGAGCACCGGCGCGTCGAGTTCGACGCCGACCAGTCCCCAGGTGCCGCAGGAGATGTAGGCGAAGTTCTCGGTCTCGGCCGGCACGCTGACGACGGCGGAGGCGGTGTCATGGGAGCCGACCGTGGTCAGGGTCAGCGGACGGTCGATCCCGGTGTCGGCGCGGACGGCCGCGGTCAGTTCGCCGATGGTGTGACCGGGGGCGACCACCGGGGCGAGCAGGTCGGTCGGCAGACCCAACCGATCGATCAGCGCGGTGTCCCAGTCGCCGGTGACGGCGTTGAGCAGCCCGGTGGTGGAGGCGTTGGTCTGCTCGGTGATCTGGGCGCCGGTCAGCCAGTAGCCGAGCAGGTCCGGGATGAGCAGGGCCCGCCGGCCGGCCAGGGTGGGTTCGGCGGCGAACTGATAGTGCGTGTTGAACGGCAGGTGCTGCAGCCCGTTCGCCGCGTACAGGTCGGCGGCCGAGACCCGTTGCTGCACCTGGTCGACCACCGCGTCGGTGCGGGGATCCCGGTAGTGGCGCGGGTTGCCGACCAGGGCGCCGCCGGTATCGAGCAGTCCGTAGTCGACGGCCCAGGTGTCGATGGCCAGCCCGGCCAGGTCGGGGGCCTTGCGGTTGGCGCTGCGCAGACCCTCCAGAATGTCCTGGTACAGGCCCAGGATGTCCCAGTACAGGCCGTCGGGCAGCCGGACCGGCCCGTTGCGGAACCGGTTGACCTGAGTGAGTTCGAGTCGGTCGTGGCCGACCCGGCCGAGCATGACTCGGCCGCTGGAAGCGCCGAGATCGACTGCAGCCAGCGCGATCTCGCTCATCGCAGGAACGCGGCGGCGACGCCGGAGTCGACCGGGACGTGCAGGCCGGTGGTCTGCGACAGGTCGCCGGCGGTGAGCGCGTACAGGGCGGCCGCGATGTGCTCGGGCAGCACCTCCTTGCCGAGCAGGGTGCGCTTGGCGTAGTAGGCGCCCAGGTCCTGCTCGTCGACGCCGTAGACGGCGGCCCGGGACGCGCCCCAGCCGCCGGCGAAGATGCCGGAGCCGCGGACCACGCCGTCGGGGTTGATGCCGTTGACGCGGATGCCGTGCGGGCCGAGTTCGGCGGCCAGTAGCCGGACCTGGTGGGCCTGGTCGGCCTTGGTCGCGGAGTAGGCGATGTTGTTCGGCCCGGCGAAGATGCTGTTCTTGCTGGAGATGTAGACGATGTCGCCGCCCATGTCCTGCTCGATCATGATCCGGGCCGCCTGCTTCGAGACGAGGAAGGAGCCCTTGGCCATCACGTTGTGCTGCAGGTCCCAGTCCGCGGTGGTGGTCTCCAGCAGCGGCTTGGACAGCGACAGGCCCGCGTTGTTGACGACCAGGTCGACCCCGCCGAACGCCAGGACGGCGGCGTCAAACGCCGCGGCCACTGCGTCTTCCGAGGACACATCGGCGCGGACCGCCACCGCGACGTCGGGGCCGCCGAGTTCGTCGGCGACCTGCTGGGCGGTGTCCAGGTTGAAGTCGGCGACGACGACGCAGCCGCCCTCGGCGGCGATGCGGGTGGCGATGGCCCGCCCGATGCCGGAGCCGGCGCCGGTGACCAGCGCGACCCGGGTGGCCAGCGGCTTGGGCTTGGGCATCCGCGCCAGTTTGGCCTCCTCCAGGGCCCAGTACTCGATGGCGAACTTCTCGGCCTCCGAGATGGGTTCGTAGTTGGAGACGGATTCGGCGCCGCGCATGACGTTGATCGCGTTGAGGTAGAACTCGCCGGCGACCCGGGCGGTCTGCTTGTCCTTGCCGAAGGAGAACATGCCGACGCCGGGGACGAGGACGATGGCCGCGTCGGCACCGCGGATCGCGGGGGAGTGCGGGGTGGCGTTGCGGTCGTAGTAGCCCTGGTAATCGACGCGGTAGGCCTCGTGCAGCTCCTTCAGCCGGGCGATCACCTCCTCGACCGGCGCGTCGGCCGGCAGGTCGACCACCAGCGGCTTGACCTTGGTCCGCAGGAAGTGGTCGGGGCACGAAGTGCCGAGTTCGGCCAACGCGCCGAGCTTCTCCCGGGCGAGAAATTCCAGCACGACATCGCTGTCGGTGTAGTGGCCGACCTGCGGCCGATCGGTGGACGCCAGCCCGCGGATGGTCGGGAACAGCGCGGCCGCCTTGGCGTGCCGCTGTTGTTCCGGGAGCGGCGCGTACCCGGGCACGACCGGGCCGAACGGTTCGGCGATGCCGTTGTCGGCCAGGAACTGCTCGGCGGTGCGGATGATCTCCAGGCTGTTTGCCTCCGCCTCGGCGGAGGTGTCGCCCCAGGCGGTGATGCCGTGCCCGCCCAGGATGCAGCCGATGGCCTGGGGATTCGCCTCCTTGATCGCACTGATGTCAAGGCCCAGTTGGAAGCCGGGGCGCCGCCACGGCACCCATACCACCCGATCCCCGAACGCCTTGCGGGTGAGCTCTTCTCCGTCGGCGGCGGTGGCCAGCGCGATCCCGGAGTCCGGGTGCAGGTGGTCAACGTGCGCGGCGTCGACCAGGCCGTGCATCGCGGCGTCGATGGAGGGTGCGGCGCCGCCCTTGCCGTGCAGGCAGTAGTCGAACGCGGCGACCATCTCGTCCTCCCGGTCCAGGCCCGGGTAGACGTCGACCAGAGCGCGGAGCCGGTCCAGCCGCAGCACGGCCAGGTTCTGCTCGGTCAGGGTGCCCAGGTCACCGCCGGATCCCTTGACCCACACCAGGTCCACTTCGGAGTCGGTCACTGGATCGATTCCTACGCCCTTGGCCGAGGTGTTGCCGCCGGCGTAGTTGGTGTTCCGCGGGTCGCCGCCCAGCCGGTTGGATCGGCTGACCAGGTCGGTGACGGTCGGGTGCTGGCTCATTGCTGCTGTGCTCCTTGGGGTTGTCGTCAGGTCCGGGGATTCGGCGGGCGGGGTTCGGCCGACTGCCGCGCGGGCTCGGTCGCACGCCGTGGTGGGCCGCTGCGTCGAGGCGTCGCTCGGCCGGCCTCGCTCAGGCACCCCAGGAGGCCTGGGTGCCGCCGACCCGCTCGGCGGCGACCTTGGCGGCGTAGCCGGAGTCGGCGAACGCTTTGACCGGGTCGCGGGGCAGGCCCCGGTCCTCGCGGCGGTCGGCGAGCAGGCCGCGCACGTCGGTCTCGTAGGCGTCCATCAGCACCGCGTGCGCGCCCAGCACGTCCCCGGCCCGCTGCGCGGCCGCGAGGGCGTCCCGGTCCACCAACAGCGCCTTGCCCAGCGCCGCCTCGACGTTGAGTACCGAGCGGATCTGGCCGGGGATCTTGTCCTCGATGTTGTGGCATTGATCGAGCATGAAGTTCACCCCCGACGAGGGGCGGTGCGCGCCCTGGGCGACGATCTGGTCCAGGATCCGGAACAGCTGGAACGGATCCGCCGACCCGACGATCAGATCGTCGTCGGCGTAGTTGCGGGAGTTGAAGTCGAACGCGCCGAGCCGGCCGGCCCGGACCAGCTGCATCACGATGAACTCGATGTTCGTGGACGGGGCGTGATGCCCGGTGTCCAGGATGACCTTGGCCCGTTCCCCCAACGCGAGGCAGTGCAGCAGCGAGGTGCCCCAGTCCGGCACGTCCATCGTGTAGAAGTACGGTTCGAAGATCTTGTACTCCAACAGGAGTCGCTCGCTCCCGGCGAGTTCGGCGTAGATCTGCGCCAGCGAGTCGGCGAGCCGGTCCTGCCGCCCGACCAGCGAGTCCTGACCCGGGTAGTTGGTGCCGTCCGGCAGCCAGATCTTCAGGTCCGTCGACCCGGTCTGCCGCATGATGTCGATGCACTCACGATGATGGGCGATCGCCTTGGCCCGGATCCGCTCGTCCGAGTTCGTCAACGAGCCGAGCCGGTAGTCGTCGTCCTGGAACAGGTTCGAGTTGATCCC
>DATDBV010000567.1:0-22118 GCA_036524715.1 Nakamurella sp.
CGGACGAGCTGACCGCGCTGGTCCGGGTGCGCGACCGGGCGCCGCAGGTGCTGACCGCCGACGGCAGTTGGGTCCCGTACACCGGTGGGCCGGTGGAGATGCGGTACCTGACCCGCGAGCTGGCGATCGACCTGGCCGAGGCGGTGCTGGCCGGCGCGAGCCGGCTGGTGCTCCGGCCGGTGATGCCGCGGGCGTTCCTGCCGCCGTCACCGTGTCAACCGGTGCTCGCCGCGGTGGACCTGACCAAGGAGCCGGCCGAGACCGAGAAGCCGGCCGGCGGCGACGCATCGCCCGGTGACGGCTGGAACTACTACGTGATCGTCGACGAGCTGGACACCGGCGCGGTGCTGGACGTGTTCCGGCTCAAGCCGGGCCCCAAGCTGGAACGCTACGACGGCACCGCCTGGACGGCCGACCCGAAGATGCTCGCCGACCTGCAGGGGGTGACCCCGCCGCCGATCGTGGAGATCACCGACCCGGAGCTGTTCGCCCAGGTCTACGAGCAGGTGCAGACCAGCTACGCCGAGGAGGCTGGCGAGGGCAAGGGCAAGGAATCCGAGGAATCCGAGGCGGAAACCGCGGCCGCGGGCCCGATGAACGCGGAGAAGCTGCGCCGCTACTGGTCGATCGGCGGCAAGGGCGGCGCCAAGATCCGCTGGGGCACCGGCAGCGATTTCACCCGCTGCGTGAAGTATCTGCGCAAGTATCTGGGCGGACGGGCCAAGGGCTACTGCGCGAACATGCACAAACGCAACACCGGAATGTGGCCCGGCGACAAACGGAACCGGGTCGGTTCGGGGCCGCCGGCCCCGGAACTGGCACTTCTATCATCCATTCGGACCGGGACCTGGATTCCCGAAGACGGGAAGGCGACCGACATGCTGGCAGACGGCATCTACACGGAGCGGATCCAGGATGTCCTCGTGGCCTCCCTGTTGGCCGGGGGGTTCCCGATGGAGCCGCCGACGGAGTGGTTCGAGGATCCGAAGCTGGCGTCGGCCACCCCGATCACGGTGGACGACGACGGCCGGGTCTACGGGCACCTGGCCGACTGGGAGACCGCGCACATCGGGCTGCCCGGCGAGACGCACGCGCCCAAGTCGCGCAGCGACTACGCATTCTTCAAGACCGGGGTGCTGCGCACCGCGGGCGGCGGCGACGTCAACGTGGGGCAGCTGACACTGGTCGGCGGGCACGCCCCGCTGAGCGCCGATGCGCGCACCGCGGTGCAGCACTACGACGACACGGCCAGTGCGGTCGCCGACGTCACCATCGGCGAGGATCGGCACGGCATCTGGGTGGCCGGCGCGATGCGGCCGGAGGTCACCCCGGCGCAGGTCCGGGCGTTCCGGGCGAGCGCGCTGTCCGGCGACTGGCGGCCGATCAAGGGCAACCTCGAGCTGGTCGCCGCGTGCGCGGTGAACGTGCCCGGGTTTCCGATCGCGCGGGCCCGGGTGGCCGGTGGTCAGGTGCTGGCGATGGTGGCGACGGGTGCTCGCCGGCTGTACCTCAAGCAGATTTCGCTGATGTCCGACGCGGCCCTGGCTGAGCGGGTCGACGCGCTGGAAAGCCTGCTCGCCGACATCGGGGTGGCGCCGGAGGGCAGCACCGTGTCAACCACGCCGGCCCTGCCGCCGGCGGTGGTGACCGATACGACGAACGTCGCCAAGCTGACCCCGCTGGATCCGGGCGAGAAGCCACCGGAGGGCCAGGGGATCAACCGGGACAAGGTGCGGGCCCGGGTGAAGGAGATCCGTCGGGACCGGCTGCGCGAACGGGTGCACCAGGGGGCGATGGCCGCATCGGGTGGTGGCCGGTCGCGGGCGACCGGCCTGACCGCCGCGTACCTGGAGTGGCAGCATCCGCGCGGCATCGGCGGCAAGTGGATCGAGAAGTTCGGCGCGGTCGACATCCTCGACCGCAACGGCGGCGGCAAGGGCCGGCGCGGGACGATCGCGGACCTGACCGAGGCCGGCCCGGTCGTCGAGTACCCGGGTGGTGACGCCGAGACGATCCCACTGAGTGACGCGGCCAGGCGGATCCGGGTCGCGCCCCAAGCACGCGGGGCGCTCCCCCCGAACGCACCGCCGCAGGCGACGCCGAACGCACCGACGCCGCAGGCGGCGCCACCGATGCCGACGCCGGTGCCGCCGTCGCCGCCGGGTGCGAAGACCCCGGACGAGGTGCCGGCCCATCTGGCGGACCTGTACCACCACTACCGGGCCACGGACGGATACTCCCCGATGGCGGTGCTGACGGGCAACGAGTTGGGTCTGGGCGAGATGCTGGTCGTCAAGCAGCTGGACGGCGGCTGGGCCTACGTGCACCCGGGCGATGCGTACACCCCGGCCGGCACACTGGGGTCCTACGTCGACGCCAGCACGAGCAAGATGATCCCCATCGACGAGAAGCCGCCGCCCGGGCTGACGCCGGAGCTGACGGGCCTGTACGAGCAGTACCGGGCCACGGACCCGGACTCCGAGTTGGCGGTACTGCCGGGCAACGAGTTGGGTCTGGGCGAGATGCTGGTCGTCAAGACCCCGGACGGCGGCTGGGCCTACGTGCACCCGGGTGACGCACACACCCCGGCCGGCACACCTGGGTCCTACGTCATCAGCCCGGGCGACCTTGGTGAGGAACGGCTGACGTCCATCGACGACGGGCGGGGCGGCCGGCCGCACGGGCTGCCCAAGAGCCTGCAGGCCCTGTACGAGGAGCGCCGGGCCCAGGACGGCTACTCCAAGATGGCCGTACTGAAGGGCAACACGTACGGTCGCGGCGACGAGCTGGTCGTTCAGCAACCGGACGGCGGCTGGATCTACGTGCACCCGGGCGATGCACACACACCGGCCGGCGATCTGGGGTCCTACGTCATCAGCCCGGGCGACCCCGGTGAGGAACGGCTGACGCCGATCAAGGACGTCCCGGGGAGCCGGGTGGGCCTGGGCGGTATCTACGCCAGCGCCGCCCGGACGGCGTTGCGGAGCCGGGTGCACGGCGCGGTGGCGGGAGGTGGCACGCCGGATTTTCCTGAAGGCCCGTCGCGCGTTGCGCTGCGGGCCGGCGCCGATACCGCCAAGCACGAGCGCAAGGGCATCGGCGGTTACCCGATCAAGAGCGTGCAGGCGCTCAAGGATGCCATCTCGGCGTTCGGCCGGGCCAAGCCGGCGGACCGGGCGGCCACCCGGGCGCACATCATCTCCGAGGCCAAGCGACTCAAGCACACCGAGCTGATCCCGGACGGCTGGACGGCCGGCGGGGCGGTGGCGGCCAGCGGCCGGCAGGAGTTGCGGGACCGGGTGCACGGCACCCCGGACGACGGCATGACCGCCGGGCTGTTCAAGCGCGACACGTTCAACAAGCGGTTCGAGTTTCGGGAATGGCAACACCCGCGGGGCGCCGACGGCGAGTTCGTCAACGCCGGTGGCAAGATCAATATCCGGTCGTCCAAGAAGCGTGACGACTGGCAGCGCGCCGAGGTCGCCGAGCTGACCTCGAAGGGGCCGCGCATCCGCTACCCGGACGGCACCGAGAAGGTCGTGCCGATTGACAAGGTCAAGGACCTGATCAAGGCGGCGCCGGAAGAAAAGGCCCGCCTCGAGAAGCGGGAGGAGGATCGGTTCCAGCGCGAGGTCGATACGGCGCGCAGCTTCCGGGTCGCAGAAAACGCTCCGAATGCGTCCGATGAGGAGATACACAGGAACATCGCGGCCAAGCACCCCGACATCCCCGAGAACCTTCGGCAGGCGGGGATCGAGCGGTGGCGCGGCGTGGTGGAGCGGCGAAAGCGGGAGGAGAAGGAGGGGCGGCGCGGAACGACCGCGTACCGCTCCGACCCGACGTACGGTTCCGCCGTCGTGGCGTCCGCCCGGCAGGCATTGCGGGACCGGGTGCACGGCGCCCTGCTCGCCCGGGGTGGCAAGTACCTGGAATGGCAGCATCCACGCGGCCGGAACGGCACCTGGATCGAGAAGCTGGGTCTGGTCAACGTCTTCGACAAGGACGGCCGGGGCAAGCCGCGGCGGGCCAAGGTCGTCGACATCACCCCGGACGGCCCGGTGGTCGAGTACTCCGGCGGCGGCGGTCGGGAGACCGTCCCGCTGGACAAGGCGAACACCCGGATCCTGGGTGCGCCCAAGCCGCGGGCGCAGCTGAAGTCGGGCGAGAAGCTGGGCGCCCCGCCGGAGCCGACGGCGGCCGATTCGCTGGACGAACCGACCCGGCGGGCCCAGGTCGAGGCGGGCAGGGTCGACAAGAAGGGCGAACCGCTGCCGGTCATCGAGCGCGGCGACGACGGCAAGATCGTCGTGTCGGACGAGGCCAAGCGGCTGGGCAGCGAGGTCTACAACCGCGGGGTGGCCGCCGAGCCGGAGATTTCCGCGGCGTTGGCCCGCATGGTCGGCGACCAGGACCCGGCGAACTACACGGAGCCGGGCGCCGGCGAGGGCAAGCTGTTCGGCTACAAGTACCGGCTCAAGGCCGAGTACGGCGTGCAGGAGAAGGTCGAACGCAACGTCGAGGAGGACAAGCTCCAGCGCGAGCAGGCCGCGGCGAACATCAAGGACGCGGTCCGGTACACGGTGCACTTCCCCCAGGAGGAGTTCGGCGAGCGGTCGCAGGCGGTCATCGACCAGCTGGTCGCCGAGAATCCCAAGGTGGTCGTCAAGAACACCTGGCCACCGGAGGCGGGGCGGGCCTACAAGGGCATCAACGTCAACGTGTTCCGCGAGGACGGCACGGCCTACGAGGTCCAGTTCCACACCCCGGAGTCGCAGCGGGTGAAGGACAAGATGCACGGCCTGTACGAGGACCAGCGCAAGACCGTGCACGGGTCGCCCGAGTGGCAGGCGATCGAGGACCAGATGAACGACATGGGCGCCGAGCTGGTCCGGTCGAACGCGCCGGCCGGGGTGATGGACATCAAGGTGCGCGAGCGGCCGCCGAGCGGCGGCGAGGGCCTGTTCGACGAGGGGCCGGTGACCCCGGCGAAACCGGCCGCTCCGGCGCGTCCACCGGGGCTACCGGAGGCCGTCCCGTTCACCGGCGGGCGGGTGGTCGAGTCCAAGAACATGTATAACCACGCCGAGCCCCGGCAGTACGCGGTGCAGAACGGCGACGGTTGGGACGTCTACGACCCGGACGGCAAGCTGGTCAGGAGGCGACCCGGCCTGGAGTTCGACACGAACACCCACAAGGTCACCGACCTGAACAAGGTCGACCGGGAGGCGCCGATCTCGGATGCCCCGCGCCCGGCCGGTCTGCCGGAGGCCGTTCCGTACAACGGCGGTCGGGCCAGCACGATCAAGAACAAGTACAACAACAAGATGGAATATGCGATTCGCAAGGGCGACGGCAGGTGGGACATCTACGACCAGAGCGGCAAGCTGGTGGGCCAGCCGGGGCATCCGTCCCTGAAGTACGACGACCTGCTGTACGACGTGAAGTCACTCATGCCGGCGGCATGATGTCTGGTGGCGGTGCATGATGTCATGTGGTATATTGGAACCGAAGGAGGTGCATGATGACAGCACCAGCGACAGAGCCCGTGGGTTCGCCCACCAACTGGTTCCTGGCCAGTAACCCCAACATCGACGGCGGCAAGCCGTTCTCGGCCGCCAGGTGGTACTGGCCCGATTCGACCGACGTCGAGATTTACGACTTCGGCACCAAGAGCTGGATCCTGAACGACAGTTTCCTGTCGATCAACGACGATCCGCAGTGGGAGACCGCCACCGAGCAGCAGATCGACGCCTGGATCGCCAGCCCCTGACGCCCGTCCTTCGAGACGGGTGGGCCCGCGGCGATCGGCGACGAGAGCGTGCAGAGCGGGTCGACAACTGAATAGCAAGTGGCCCCGTGTCAACCGACACGGGGCCACTTTGCGTTACGCTTCCCTCCGAGCGATCGAACGACAGCGGTGACCACGCCCGCGGTCCGGTACCTCCACTGATGGTCCTTTGTTACTGACCCATCTGGAGGTAACTCATGGCGTCGCTCGCCGACTACCAGGCTGACCTGGCCCGGCTGACCGAGCTGTCCGATGAGGAACTGAACGCGCTGCAGGACAACCTGATCGCCGCGTTCGACGAAGCCGACCAGGGCGACGGCGACGACGCGGCACTGCAGGAGCTGGCTGACGCACTGGACACGGTGCGCACCGAGCTGCAGGGCCGTGGCGGCGAAGAAGCCCCGGCAGCGGAGGAGTCCCCCATCCCCGAGGCCGCATCGGCCGACCCTGCCGTACTCACCCTGCCGACCCCGCCCGAAGTGGCGCCACCGGTCGAGGAGGACGCCCGGTCGTCCACCACCGTGACCGCCCCGCCGGGCACCGTCACCACGATCGAAACCAAGGCATCCACCCCCACCACTACTTCGGAAGGAACCGCCGTGGCCGCCTCGTCCACCGCAGTCGTCCCCCGTGAGGCCGAGCCGGTTGTCGCGAGTGCGGCATCGGTGGTTCTCGCCGGATCCGACATCCCCGGGTTCAACACCGGGCAGCCACTGACCAGCCTGACCCAGTACGCCCAGGCCATGACCACCCGGATCAACCAGCTGGGCCGGCTGGGCGGCGGCGACGGCGAGCACGTCATCGTCGCGTCGGTACGCAGCGACGCACCGGAGGACCGGACGCTGGACTTCGGCGACCCGGAGAAGGCGTGGGACAAGATCCGCGCCGTCACCGACATGGACGCGATCGTCGCGTCCGGCGGCTGCTGCGCCCCACTGACCACCCGCTACGAGCTGTTCGACTGCGGCGGCGACTCGAGCCGGCCGGTCCGCGACTCGCTCGCCGGGTTCCGCGCCGACCGCGGCGGCATCCGGTTCAGCAAGGGCCCCGAGCTGGCCGACCTGAACGCCGGCGTCGGGTTCTGGACCTGCGCCGACGACGCCGACGTGGACCTGGCCGACGAGCTGACCTGGAAGAAGTGCGCCAGGATCGAGTGCCCGCCGGAGGAGACCGCCGAGATTCAGGCCGTCACGCTCTGTCTGACCTTCGGCGTCATGCAGTCCCGGGTCTACCCGGAGCTGGTCACCGCCAACACCAAGCTGGCCCTGGTCGCGCACGCCCGCCTCGCCGAGGCCGCGCTGCTCGCCCAGATCAAGGCCGGCAGCACCGCGGTCGCCGACGGCGGCACCGGCTGGGGCGCCATCCGCGACCTGCTCGACACGGTCGGCCGGGCGGCCATGTACTACCGGGACCGGTACCGCATCGGCCAGGCCAAGCTCCGGGCGATCATCCCGAGCTGGGTCAAGGAACTGCTGCGCGGCGACATCATCGCCGGGCCCGACTACGGCGACCTGCGCGGTCACTTCGGCATCAGCGACGCGGAGATCGAGGGGTTCTTCAAGGACCGCGGGATCAACGTGACGTGGGCGCTGGACTCGGCCGACCCGGCCACCGGCGGCGGCACCTTCCCGGCCCTGACCACCGCGCTGCCGGCCTGGCCGACCAGCGTGCAGTGGGCGCTGTTCGTCGAGGGCACCTGGCTGCTGCTCGACGGCGGGTCGCTGGACCTGGGCATCGTCCGCGACTCCACCCTGGTGCGGACCAACGACTACCAGCAGTTCTCGGAGATTTTCGAGTCCGCGGCGCACATCGGTTGCGAGTCGTTGTGGGTCACCTCTGCGGTGAACGTGTCCGGTTGCTTCGCCAGCGGCAAGCCTTGTGTCTGAGCCGGTTCCCTACTCGTAACCGCAAGGAGGAAGGACCAGGCTCATGGCCGGATATGTTCACGACAACGCCGCATCGGTACGCGGTGTCGTAGCTCGCATCACTCGACTGGGGTCCGACGGCGCACCTGCCGTGGGGTCCGCCTGCGACGTCTACATGACGTCCGGGTTCATTCGGTTCTCATTCACCCCGGAGTACTCCGAGGGTGAGGAGATCAGCATCACCAGCGCCAGCGGCGCCGTCTGCGTCTACTACAAGTCGCCGGACAGCCTCAAGGCCGTCAACACCAACCTCGAGCTGTGCGACCCCGATCCGGTGGTCACCCAGATGATGGTCGGCGGCGACGTGCTCACCGCGGCCGGCAACTCGGACTGCGCCCCGCTGGGGTCCGCGGTCGAGGACACCGTGGCGGTCGGCTACGCCGGCGGTGCGGTCGGCGAGGAGGGCGGCGGCGACGGTGTCGCCGTCGAGGTCTGGGCGCAGGCCGTGGTCGGCGGCAAGGCCGCGCAGACCTGTCCGTACTGGCACTACCTGATCCCGTACGGCAAGTACCGGCTGGACGGCGACCGGGTCGTGGAGAACGGCAACCTCGCCACCGTGTTCGCCGGGACCGGAGGTGGCAACGCCGCCTTCGGCCCGGGCCCCGTCATGGACCTGACCGGGGTCACCCCGGCCCCGCCGGAAGGGGCGTTCGACTGGGAGTTCCCGACCTACACGGACCGGCCGTTCCTGTACGCCCGGGCGGCCTACGCGCCGGTCGGGCTGCAGGGCTGCTACGCCAACCTGGGCGTCGCGATCATCACCGTGGTGCCGGGCATTCCGGCCACCCTGGTGCCGGTCAACGCATCCCGGCCGGCCGACCTGGAGGCCCTGCAGGCGCTGGGCGACCTGGGTCAGACCGATCCGTGGACCACCGGCCAGTACCTGGTGCTGCTGGACGGCAGCGAGGCGCACTGGGACGGCACCGAGTGGGTGGAAGGCAAGGTTCCCGCACCGGTCATCCCGGCCACCGGCGCCACCGCCGGCACGCCGGGTACCTACACCCCGAGCGGCGCCACCCAGCCGGCGAACCTGGCCGGCCTGTCCGCCGTGGTCGCGTCGCCGACCACCGCGTGGGTCACCCTGCAGTACGTCAACCTGGCGGACCTGTCCACCGCCTGGTGGAACGGCACGGCCTGGGCGCTGGGCAAGGCCCCGGCCTGATCCGGTAGATACGGGCGACGGGCGGTTCCCCGGGAGACAATCCTGGGGGCCGCCCGTCGGCGGTTCCGGGGTGAGGAGAGCTGATGAGTGCACCGATCAACGAGTGCCGCGGCTGCTGGGTGGACTGGACCGATCCGCTGGTCCACTCGACGATCGTTACCGGTCGCCCGGATCCCGACTACGACGTGTCGGATCCCGACGAGTCGGTGGCGCTGGCCGTGCAGGTGGCCAGCGACATCCTGCTGCGGCTGACCGCGTACCTGGTCCATCCGGCCGGCACCGCGGAGGAGGACTACCTGGCGTCCCCGCGGATCCGTCGGCTGTCGACGAACTGGCGGCCACTGCGGCAGGTCCTGGAGGTGGCCCGGATCGGCCTGGACGGCCTCGCTGAGCCACTGGGACACCTGCCGGTGGTGATCGGTCACGACGCCTACTTCTCGGCGTCCAGATGCTCGCTGAACTACTGGGTGAGCACGATCTGCCGGTGCGACCCGAACGACGTCGAGTACGTGCGGATGCGCTACCGGTTCGGGTCCACGGTCACCGCGTCGGCCCGCCGGGCGGTGCTGTACCTGAGCCGGCAGCTCTGGCTGCAGGCCAACCCGAGCCAGGGCGAGTGTGAGCTGCCGGAGCGGGTGACCAGCGTCAACCGCGAGGGGCTGAGCTACACGATCTTCGATCCGCAGACCTACCTGATGGAGCGCAAGACCGGGCTGCCGTCGGTGGACCTGTGGCTGGCCGCGATCAACCCGGCCAAGGCGGTCCGGCCGGCCGGGATCTGGACGCCGGACGCCCCGCCGCCGGTGAACCACACGACGCGCTGGACCAGTTTCGAGGAGCTGTCGGCGTGATCACCTACCGGCGCGGGGGGCAGTTCGTCCCCGAGTCCACCGCGGCGGCGGTTGACACGGTGGGCACGCGAATGGCCGAGCCGGCGCTGTTCCTGCAACCCGACCCGGCCACCCAGACGCTGTTCGAGATGGCCGACAACCTGATGGAGCGGGTCAAGGCGTGCGCCCTGCAGCATGGCGTGACGCTGCCCGGCCGGCAGGTCGTCTACCTCTCGCCGATCCCCGCCGACTGCGAGCAGGTGGCGGTGGTGTTCGACGGCTGGACGGCCGACCAGACCTGGGACATCACCCTGCACTGCAATGCGTTCAGGTGGATGGGCGGGTTCAGCGTGGTGATCACCCGGTGCACGCCGGCGATGCCCACCCGCAAGGGCGCGGCGCCGTCCGTCCAGCTGATGCGGGAGGCCGCGCTGGTCGCGTCCCACGACGCCGACGTGCTGACCTGCGTGGTCACCAGCCTGTCCGAGATCGGCCCGGAGATGCAGATCATCACCCAGGCGCCGACCGGCGGTTTCCAGACCACCGAGCTGGACCTGCGGCTGCCCTGCTTCGGTTCGCTGGAGTAGCCGTGCCCATCGTCTACATCCAGAACGTGCCGTTCCCCAAGGACGCCCTGGTCGGCTGGAACTCCGGGCTGGGGAAACGGTTCCGTCTCGCCGCCCGGGAGATGACGCTGATGGCCGGCCGCAACGCGCCGGTGCGCACCGGGCAGCTGCGCGGGTCGATCGACAACAACACCAAGGAGCGTCGGCAGAGCGCGCAGGGCATCTGGTTCAACGTCGGCAGCAAGGTCAAGCACGCGCTCTGGATGGAGTCCGGCACCCGGCCGCACCCGATTCCGAAGACTCCGCTGCCGCCCGGCAAGTTCCTGGTGTTCTTCTGGCCGCGGGTCGGTCGGGTGGTGCGGATGAAGTCGGTCAACCATCCGGGGACCCGGGCGTACCGGTACCTCGAGCGGGCGCTGACCCTGGTGATCGGGCGGATGTTCTGATGCCGGGACCGGTTGACACGGGCGTGACAGGATATGAGCGGGCCGGCTGGCCCGCCGATGCTGATGCGCTGGAGGTACCCCGTGCCACGAAAGTCGTTCCGCACCCAAGTCCGCACCGAACCGATCGAGTTCGACGTCAACGACCAGACGTTCAAGTGTCGCCCGGCGATTGCCGCCGGCGCCCTGTTCAAGTTCGTGGACATCTTCGGTGGCGGGGACGACGACGACGAGAAGGTCAGCGCCAAGATGTCCCTGCACGCGGTGCTGGAGTTCTTCGAGGAGGTCATGCTGCCGGGCGAGTACGAGAGGTTCCGGGCGGTCATCGACGACCCCGACATCGCCATCCAGATCGCCGACCTGGCCGAGATTGCGGGGTGGCTGAGCGGTCAGTACACCGCCCGCCCTACGCCTTCGTCATCATCCGATCAATCCTCTCCGACGCCGTCTGGCCGCGATTCAACGGATGGGCCGCCAGCCGAGGTATTGACGTTCTCTCGACCGGAGCCGGTACCTGCTTCGACCTGATCGAAACCTGGCGCGAGGAGGGCGTTGTCGACGCCGATCACGAGGGCCGGGAGTACTACCGCAAGGAGATGGTCAAGCTCGGACGGTTGATCGAGAACATGAGTAACCCGGCCAAGCAGGAGGAGCTGGCCAACACTCCCCCGCATCTGTTGAACAGGTAGGACGTCGATGGCCGTCGTTGGAACTGCCTACGTCAAGGTCCAGGCGATCTCGACGGGCCTTGCCGACGAGATCAAGCGGCAGGTCAAGGCGGCCGTCCGCGAGGCGTCCGACGACATCGACAAGGAAATGGAAGCGGCCGGCCGGTCCGGCGGCAAGGCGTACGGCAAGGGGTTCAAGGAGGAGGTCACCAAGGGCGTCAAGGAGGGAATGCAGGACGTCATCGACGAGGTCGATCGGCAGGACCGCGACGCCGAGAACGCCGGCAACCGGCTGGGCGACCGGGTCGGCAACGGGTTCTCCAACTCGCTCAAGCGCGGAATCGGCAGCAAGATGTCGACCGCCCTGAAGATCGTCGGCAAGGCGGTCAAGTTCGGGGCCCTGTTCGAGCTGCTGCCGGCCGCGGCCGCGGTGGCCTTCGGCAGCGTCGGGGCGGCTGCCACTGGACTGACCGCGGCGATCACCGGACTGGGTGCGGCCGCGGCCGGGGCCGGGGTCGCGATGGTCGCCGGACTCGCCCCGCTGGCCCAGGGCATGGTCCTGATGGGCTGGGCGATGGACGCGAACGCCGACGCGGCCAAGGCGCTCACCGAGAATTGGAAGAAGTTCAAGAACGAAATTGGTAAGGCCGTCGGTGCCAAGCTGTTCGACCACCTGACCATTGCCGTCGACACCTTGAAAGAGAAGTTCGTCGGCAATGAGGGCATCATGTCGGCGTTCAAGCAGACCGGCGACGTACTCGGCCTGGTGACCCGCAATATCGTCGATACGGCAACCAAGGATATGGGCCGTTTCGAGCGGGTTATTCTGAACAACAACAATGCGCTGATGGGGATCGGCGAGGGGGCCGCCGGACTGGCCGAGTCGTTCGTCATCCTGCTGGACGCGATGGGTCCGATCACCCGCGAGATCGGTTCTATGGTCGCCAAGTTCGGCACCTGGACGCGGGACACCCTGGCGGCCAAGGCGGCCAGCGGCGAGCTGCAGGCCACCCTGATGAGCCTATGGAATGCGCTCAAGCAGGTCGGCCGGATTGTCAAGGACTTCGGTACCGGCCTGTTCGAGATATTCCGGCTGGCCGCACCGCAGGCCAAGGATATGGGCAATAGCGTCGAGACCATTGCCAAGCGGTTCAAGGAATGGACGCAGAGCGAGGCCGGCCAGGCCAAGATCACCAAGTTCTTCGAGGAAACGACCAGGGTGGCCAAGGCACTCGGCCTGCTGCTCAAGGACATATTCTCCGGGATGGGCGACGGATTCGACGCCGACGACATCATCAGTGTCATCGAGACGATGCGGACCACCTGGGTGCCGGCGATCAAGGACATCGTCGGTCAGATCGCCAAGGCGTTCGACATCCAGGGTAGCGGCGACTTCTTCAAGAACATCGGCGATGCCCTGCAGAACATCGCGGACAGCGGGATCATCGGCCGGGTTGCGGGAATGATCGACGACCTGGTCACTTCGCTGGGGGAGGTCGCCGGGGCCAGTGACGCCGGCACCGTGGGGGTGGCCGGACTTCTCGCCGGGCTGTCCCAGGTCCCCGGGGCGGCCGGCCTGGCATTCAAGGCGCTCAAGTCGGTGTTCACCGGTTCCGCGCCGGGCGGCGGCGGCGGTGGCGGCGGTGGCGGTGGTGGCGCCGGTGGATTCTTCTCCGGGGCCAAGGGCCTGCTCCGGGGCGGCATCGTTGCGTTCATCGCCGGCGAGATCCTGTCTGCGGCCAGCGAGGATTTCGACGCCGCCTGGGGCGACCTGTGGGGAGCTGTGTTCGGTGGGGCGACCAAGGCCCTGACCGGCACCCTGGACATCATCGGCACCGGCCTGGCCGTCCCGGCCAACTGGCTGGCCTCGATCGTGCACGCCACGTTCGGCGACGAGCAGGCCGCCCGGGAGGCGACGAAGCGGGCCGGCGAGGCGTGGGACGCCTTCACCCTGAAGGTCAGCGAGATCGACACCTGGTTCGGTGACCGGGCCAGCGAGGGGGAGATCAAGGACATCCAGGCCGAGATTTTCGGCGACTTCGACGGCAAGGCGTTCACCGAGGCCACCAAGGTCGTGTCCGAGGGGATCGCCCAGCTCAACTCCAGCGGCAAGGATCTGGGCGCCATCGCCCCGCAGGTGCAGCAGGCATGGATGGGGGTCAGCAACATGCTGTCCCGCTCGCCGATCCCGGACGACCTGAAGACCAAGATCGCCGACCAGTGGTCGGATCTGACCGGCGCGCTGGCCACCGGCAACCAGGACCTGGGCAAGGAAACGGGTGCGATCGAGCAGACCCTGCGCGACCTGGAGCTGATGGACCCGTCGTTCAAGCCGGTCGCTGACAAGATTCGCGACGAGATGGGTTACATCACAAGGCTTATCCCGGAGAACGGGCAACGCTGGAACGACGCCTGGAACAACGTCTTCGACAGCGTCGGCAAGGTGATGAGCGACCCGTCGGTGATGGGTACCGGGTTCCAGGAATGGGGCACCAATATCCAGACCGGGATGAATGGCCTAAAGACGGCCATTGAGACCAACGGTGACGTTACCGGCGCATTGCAGAAGGTGTTCGCCGACCTGGACGAGGTCAAGCCGGGTGATCCGCAGTCCGTCCGGGATGCTCGCGACAACATCGTGAACAAACTGGCGGCGATGGGTGTCGACGTCGAGAAGTATGGATACAAGGTCACCGACGGCCTGAACAAGGCGTTCATCGAAGGGGCGGCGAAGGTCGGCCCGCAGGCTGCGGAGGCAGTTGCCGCGATCCCGCGAGAAGCCTACGACGCGATGAACAAGTCCTTTGAGACCAACAACTTCGCCCAGGCCGCCGCCCTGTTGGCGGACGGGCTGAAGGGGGTGCCGGAGGAGATCCGGCAGGCCACCGTCGCGTCGGTCGCGGAAGGCCAGTCATGGGGGCCGCAACTGCTCGCCGCCTTCCAGGGTTCGTTCGACCCGGCCAAGTTCAAGGGCGTCGCCGAAACCTTCGGTGACGGGGTCATCGCCGAGCTGCAGAAGATGCCCAAGGACGTGGTCGACGCGGTCGCCGCCGCGGTCGCCGCGAACGACACGGGGGCGATCGCCAGCGCGTTCTCCGGTTGGCTGTCCAGCGTCCCGCCGGAGCTACAGAAGCAGGCCACCCTGGCCGCCGCCGCGGCCGGGATCATCCCGCAGTCCGTCGCCGATTCGATCGTCGCCGGGATCAGCGCGACCGGCCCGCAGATCGCCGCCAGTCTGCAGACCATCCCCGCCGCGTTCAGCGCGTTGCACGGCGAGGTCACCGGAATGGATCTCGGGTTCGGCACCGCGCTGGACAATCAGCGCACCGGGATCCAGGCGGGCATCGAGGGGGTCGTCGGCGCGGTCCAATCCGGCAAGGGCGACATCACCACCGAGGTTCAGGCGCTCGCCAAAGCCTTTGAGGGCGCGGACATTTCGTTCGGACCGATGCGAGACAAGATCGTGCAGGGCCTGACGGACGCCGGCGTGAATGTCCAGCAGATCGCGCCGACCCTGTTGGACCCGCTGAAGCCCCTGCCCGCGGAGGGTCAGGCGACCGGTCAGGAGATCGGCGCCGGGATCAAGGAGGGGGCCGCTTCCGGGTTGCGCGGCACCGGTGCGGCGATCAACACCGAGCTACAACCGGTGCCGGGGATCGTCACCAGTGCCCTGACCCCGGCCCAGCAGGCGGCCACGGCCGCCCTGCTGGGGGTGCCACCGGCGGCCGGTGCCGCGGTCGACCCGACCGCGGCCATCGTCGCGTCCGGGCTGGCCGGGACTCCCGGTGCGGTGTCCCAGGCGCTCGCCCCGGCCGGCGAGGCGGCGGGAGGGGCGATGCGGGTGGTGCCCACCGAGGCCGGCACCGCGGTGGCCGGCACGCCGGCGGCTGTCCAGGCCGGCCTGGCCGGGGTGCCCGGCGCCGTGTCAACCGCCCTCGCACCGGTACCCGGTGCGGTGGGCACCGCGATGGATCCGGCCAAGGCCCGGATGGCCCAGGACCTGGCCAACATGAAGGCGTCGCCGGGCCCGGGGCTGGCCGGTGTGCAGGGCAACGTCAGCAGTGCCCTGGCGGTCGTCGGGCCGGCGGTCACCACCGTGATGAACCAGGCCATGCAGGCGATGCTGACCGTGCTGAACCTGATGCGGATGCTGCCGGCGGCCGCCCTGGGCGGGATCGCCGCGGTGGTGTCCGGGGCGATGTCCGGCATCGTCGGCGCGGTCACCGGGGTGATGATCTCGACCCTCAACGCCATGTCGTCCTACATGTCGCAGATGGTCAGCAAGATGTCCGGGTTCGTGTCCGAGATGCGTCGGCAGAAGCAGGAGATCGACAACATCCTGACCGCGGCGCTGGAGAACAAGGCCAAGGCCGAGCAGGCCGGCCGGGAGGCCAAGGCCGCCATCGCCACCGCCCAGGCCGACAAGGCCACCGCCGACGCGGCCAGTGCCGCCGCCGCGGCCGCCCGGGCCGCCGCCGCCGCTGCGGTCCCGCCGTTCATCCCGCCGCAGGGCTGGACGATGCGGCATGTGGTGTCCGCGGCCGACTTCGGTGCGCTGCAGGGCGGCTGGCAACAGGCGCCCTACGGGCGCGGCCTGTCCGGCACGACCCGCATCGTGCTGCCGGAACCGGTGATCAAGACCACCGCGGTGCCGTCCCGGGGTGGTGGCGAGACGGTCAACGTGCAGGTCTACATCGGGCAGTCCGAACTCGAGGAGATCATCGACCAGCGGGTCAGCTACGGCGACGCGCAGCTCGACCGCAGGATTCGCTACGGCCGGCGAGGGGTGAGCCAGTGACCACCGGATTCGATCCGTACCAGCCCAACATCTGGGTGACCCCGAACCAGGAACGCGCGTCGGTGCTCATCCGGGGCGTGCTGGTGCCCACCGGCACCTACACGGTGGAGCGGTCGACCGACGGGCGCAGCTGGACGGTGATCCGCAGTGGCACCGGCACCATCACCACCGGCCAGTTCAACACCGAGGACACCGAACCGCCGCTGGGCGTGGACCTGCTCTACAAGGTGACCATCGACCAGGACACCCCCGACGTCATCGAGCGCAATTCGGTGACCACCCCGCGGCTGGGCCGCGGCATCGGGTCCTGGGTGGTGGCCAGCCCGCGGGTCGGCACCATCGTCACCGACGCCGCCATGTACGGCGAGAAGGTCCTACAGGTCAGCGCCGACGCCGCCGGGTCATCGGTGTGGACGGTGGTGCGGACCAACCTGGCGACCAATCCGCAGGATCGCACCGGCGGCGCGGCCGGCTGGACCACCACCCGCGGGTTCGGCGCCGGCGGCGCCGGTACCTACACGCACAGTCAGGCGGTGACCGGCCCGCTGGCCAG
The DNA here is from genome assembly GCA_036524715.1 of Nakamurella sp. GTDB lineage: Bacteria > Actinomycetota > Actinomycetes > Mycobacteriales > Nakamurellaceae > Nakamurella. The sequence goes on from DATDBV010000567.1 coordinate 16,734, forward strand.
CCCGACCACCTGGACGGCCTGCCGCACGACCTGGACGTCGCCGCCGTCGTCGTCGGCCAACGCCGGGTTCCAGCTGCAGAAGGACGCCACCAACTGGTTCGGGGTGACCGCCGGCCAGGTCGTCACGGTCAGCGCCTACCTGCGGCATTCCGCGACGTCGCTCAAGACCCTGGTGCCCCGGGTGCAGTTCTACGACCGGGTGGCGGTGTCCGGCGCGGTGGCGGTCGGCAGCACCACCGCGGGCACGTCGGTGGTCGCGCCGGCCAACTCGACGTCCTGGGTGCGGGTCAGTCAGACCATCACCGTGCCGGCCGGGGCGTTGGGCCTGCAGGTGTTCATGGACACCGCGAACGTCGGCGACACCCCGTGGGTGGCCGGCAACACGTTCGACTGCACCGGTCTGCTGGTCGAGGTGGCGCCGGCCGCCACCGGCTATTTCGACGGCACGAGCACCGACGTCGCCAGCAGCGCGCAGTACGACTGGGCGGGCACCGCCTGGAACTCCAATAGCACCGCCAGCGCCCTGCACCTGGCCGGTCGGCAGAAGATCGCCACGGTCGGCCTGGGCGGCACCCTGGCCGCCGGCAGCTACCACGTCTCCGGCCAGATCAAGTACTACGACCCCAACGTGATGCGCTGGCAGGAGCTGCGGGACGGCCCGCCGCCGCGCACCTGGGCGAACGTCAAGGCGATCGGCAGCTGGGGCACCGTCCGCGGGTCGGCCAGCTCGTCGGTCGAGGTCCCCTACGGCGAGGTGCAGGTCAGCATCGTGAACGGCAGCGGCACCGTGGTGGCCGGCCCGATCGTGGCCATCGCCCCGTCGATCAACCTGAGCCAGCAGTGGATCGAGTTCAACCTGGACCTGACCCTGACCGCGGCGCTGACCGGCGGGCGGGTCGTGGTCAGCCACGGCAACAACAACCGGGAGTACACCGCCACCTGGTGGTTGACACGGTTCATCGTGCTGCCGACGACCCAGGTCGAGGAGCCGTACCTGCACTTCTTCGACGGCGACTCGACGCCGCCGGCGCACGCCGAGGACTACGAGTGGGAGAACGGGATCTTCGACTCGACCCAGTCGGGGACCATTTCCTGGGAGGGCACCGCCGGCAACTCGACGTCCAAGTTCGTCACCCCGGACGTGGTCTACACGTACGCCGCCACCCGGGTCGATCCGCCGGACAGCGCGCCGGCCTGCGACCCGGTGCACCTGAACCTGCCCATCCAGCCGTCGATGGGCCAGTGGTTCGGCCTGATCAAGATCGGCACCCTGGTCCACCCCGGGCGGACCGCCGTGATGGAGGTGATCCGCCGCCGGCCGGCCATCGTGGTGTCCGACTCGCGCGGTTGGGAGCGCGGTCAGCTGACCCTGCTCACCCGGACCCTGGAGGAACGCCGGATGGCGGTGGGCATCTTCGCCACCGGGCAGGTCGTGCAGTTCCGCAACCCGAATCCGCAGTACCCGGAGGGCAGCGAGGGCGGCCCCTGGTACCTGGGGGTCACCGACGTCAACGAGGAACGCCCGTTCAACGACCACCGCAAGCCGGAGCGGTACTGGTCGGTGTCGTTCATCCGGGTGGAGAAGCCGGTCGGGCTGATCGACGCGACCGCCAACACCGGGTCGAGCTGGCAGCACACCAAGGACACCCCGCCCGGCGCGACCTGGCAGGTCGTCAAGGACACCTACGCCAACTGGGCCGACGTGCTGTACCGGGATGTGGCGCCGACCGATCCGGGCGCGCAGTTCGCCGGCGCCGGTACCGGGCTGCCCACCGAGCAGGCCAACGACGCCTGGCAGCAGGAGGTGCTGCCGGTGTGATCCCCGCCTCGAGCCTGCTGCAGGAGGCGGTCCGGTACTCGCACAACCGGTTCGCCCGGGTGAACATCACCCACCACGGGATCGCCGCCCCGGACGACCCGGAGAGTTTCGACGTCCCGGTGGTCAAGGGCCGGGTGACCGACGACCGGGGATCGGGGGTGCGCCGGACGGCCGACCTGACGATCGGCCTGTACCCGTGGCAGAACGTGCACGTCGACGTCTACAACTGCCGGTTCACCATCGAGCTGGGGTTCGACTCGATCGGGCGCACCGAGTACGTGCAGATCGGCGAGTTCCGGGTCGAGGAGGTCAACCGGACGTCCAACGGGATGCTGACGCTGACCGGGTCGGGGCTGGAGTCCTACGTCATCGACGCCCGGTTCATCCGGCCGCGGACGCCGAGCACCGGCATCAGCACGGTCGCCGCCATCCAGCAGCTGATCACCGAGGTGGTGCCGCGGGCCCAGTTCCAGAACCTGAGCACCCACGACCGGACGGTCACCAAGACCGCGCCGTGGGAGCGGGACCGCTGGCGGGCCCTGGATTCGCTGTGCGAGTCCATCGACACCGAGTTGCGGGTCAGCGGCGCCGGCGTGTTCGTGCTGATGAACCGGCCGGACCTGCTGAACGGGACGCCGGTCTACATCGCGAACATCGGCGACGGCGGCATCGTCATGGACGACACCGTGGCCAGCACCCGGGACAAGGTCTACAACGCGGTCGCGGTGGAGGGGAAGCAGGACGACAAGGTCGAGGCGTTCGGCTGGGCCTATGACAGCGACCCGGACAGCCCGACCTACTACTACGGCGAGTTCGGCCAGGTGCCGCGCTTCTACACGTCGCAGTTCCTGACCGACTCGACCCAGTGCACGAACACCGCCAAGTCGATGCTGGCCGAGTCGCGAGCGGAGAACCGGCAGGTCAGCTTCACCGGCGCGGCGATGCCGTTCCTGGAATCCGGCGACCTGATCACCCTGCAACTGCACGACGGCAGCTACGAGAACCACATCGTGCAGAAGACGTCGATGGTGCTCGAGGCGACCGGGTTCACCGGGATCGACGCGCAGACCCTGGCGTCCAAGGTGCCGGTCGTCGACACCGAACCCGACGAGGGCTGACCGGTGGCGCTGGAGGACACGCTCTACACGCCCAGCGGGACCCGCTGGCTCACCGGCCTGGTCGCCGCGGTTGACACGACGAAGCACGAACTGACCATCACGTACGCCGGCGGCACGGTGCCGAACGTCCGCTACCTGCGGGGGCAGAGCTGGACGGTCGGCGACATCGTCGAGTGCCTGTCCGACGAGGTGCGCGGGATCATCGCGATCGGTTCGCCGTACCCGCGGACCGGGTCGGCGCCGGCCTGGAACTGGACTCCCCGCACCTATGTGTCCGACCTGCTGATCGCCGGCCCGTGGCCGCCGCCGGCCTCGTGGGGGTTCACCGTTCCGTTCAAGGCCGACATCCTGGTGGTTTCCACCCTGTCGTTCTGGGCGAACAACACGGGGATGACCGGGTTCCAGCCCTGGCTGGACGGGGTGGCCGTCGGGTCCTGGTGGGACCTGTATTTCAACCAGACCGCCGTGCACACCACCGTGGGCAATGCGTTCACCCTGCGGAACGTCGCGCCCGGGAACCACACCTGGACGATCAGCATGGTGATCGGGAACGGCCAGTCGGACGGCAACGACCGTGGGCATATCGGCATGACGATGGTGGAGGTTCCGTAATGGCATTTCGGGATGCGGCAGCCCTGGCGACCGACCGCGAGTTCAATGCGCGACTCGCCGCGGGGCTGACCAAGGAGGCGTTGGCCAAGTCGTCGGACCACCTGGTCGACCAGATCCTCAAGAGCCCCGACGTCGGCGCGGCCTGGTTCATGCCGTTCGTCAGCGGTGCACCGGGGTTCGACACCGAGTACGCGGCCGGCGGGCAGCTGGCGATCGACGACAACCAGCTGCTGGCGGCGGTCCAGGCCAGCTGGTCGCGGGTGTTCGACCTGTACGCGCCGGCACCGTGACCAGGCGTCACGGTCGCCTTACGATCATCGGAACGAACGGGAGAAAACCATGAGGCTGCTGGACGTCGCCGAGGTCAAGCGCGGCACCGGGACCTGGTACCGCGGGTTCCAGCAGGACAGCCTGGCCTGCGGGGTCGAGGTGTCGCTGGCCGACGCCTGCGACCCGTACGACCAGGGCGACCTGATCGGGGACGCGACCAGCGCGCCGGGTGGCTACGACACCCTGCCGTTCGGCATCGTGGCCAACCTGCGCCGGCCGGTGAACTGTGCGGACAAGGGCGACGAGGCGTGGCTCAAGGCCGCCCTGGGCGACCTGGAGGAGCTGGCCCTGGGCCGGGCCCTGGTGGTGCAGCCGGTGGCCGGCAGCGACTCGTGGATCGGCGGCAGCCAGGTCAAGGAGGTCCCCGGTACGCCCGACCCGACCGACCCGGAGGCGCTGGCCACCCTGCTGTCCGACGCCCGCACCCTCTGGTTCAAGACGGTGGTCGGCGAGCGGCCGGTCGTGCACGTCGCCCCGTCGCTGGCCCCGGCGCTGGTCAAGGCCGGCGTCCTCAAGATCAACTGCGGCGATGCCAACGACAGCGTCTGCTGCGTGTGGGGCGACCAGGTGGTGCTCAACGCCGGCTACGACGCGCCGGGCGGCCCGGCGATGTTCCTGTCCGGCCCGATCACCGTGATGCTGCAGCCGGTCGAGACGGCCGGCGGCTGGCAGATCGACACCCGGACCAACCGGTCGCTGATCTCCGCGAACGAACTGGCCGTGGTTGACACGGATCCGTGCCAGATCGTCCGGGTCGGCGGCATCCCGGAGGCCGCGTTCCACCCGGTGCTGACCGTGCCGGTGGTCAACGGGCTACAGGTCACGGTGCAGCTGGAGAACAACCCGGCCGGGCAGTCCTGGCAGCTGGACTGGGGCGACGGCACCGTCGCGGCGACGGTGGCCGACAAGGCCACGGCCAGCCACACCTACGCCGGGTCCGGCACCTACACGCTGCTGGCGACCACGTCGGACGGCCTGACCGCCACCCGACTGGTGACGGTGAAGGCCCCACCGCCGCCGCCGGCCACCGGCGCGACGGCGGGCATCCCCGGCGCCTTCACCCCGCCGGGCAGCAAGCCACCGGCGACGGTGGCCGATCTGCAGGGTGGCCGTCCGAATGTCGTCACGGCCAGCCCGGCTACGCCCTGGACCACCGGCCAGCATGTGCAGACCGCCACCGCCGGGGCGGCCGGCCGGGCCACCTGGACGGGGTCCGGTTGGGTGGGTGGCGTCGCGCCGTGAGCGAGGTCCGGTTCCGCCTGCCCGGGCAGACCCGCACCCCGCGGGTGTCGCGGTGGCCGTCGTCGAGCGCCGCGGCGGTGCCGGCACCGGTTGACACGGTGGAACCGGAGCCGGACCTGTTCGAGGAGGAAGACCTGCCGCCGTCGGCGATGGCCGGCGTGCCGGGCACCTTTGCCCCGGACGGTTTCCGGCCGCGGACCGTGGCCGAGATGGCCGACGTCGTCCCGATCCCGGTCAGTCCGTGGAGCGAGGGGCAGTCGGTGA
>DATDBV010000568.1:0-3696 GCA_036524715.1 Nakamurella sp.
GGCCACACCCAGCCCGCCGCGACGAACAGGTAGCGGGCCGCCCCGATCAGCAGCACCCAGCCGCCGAGCAGCCGGACGTCGTACAGGGCCAGCACCAGGACCAGGAAGGCGTCCACCTCCATGTCGAACCGGGCCCCGACCGCGGTCACGGTGCCGGTCCGCCGGGCCACGCGTCCGTCCACCGCGTCCAACAGCAGGGCAACCGACGCCAGCGCGACCATCACCGGCACCGGAGCGGGCCCGGAGAACGAGTCCGCCACCAGCGCGGTCAGCCCGCCGATCAGCACCGCCCGGGCCAGCGTGACGGCGTCCGCGGGACCCAGCCGATGCCGCCCGGAGCGCGACACCGCGTTCGCCAGCGTGACGGTCAGCGTCAGCCCATAGGCGACACCGACCAGCCAGCCGGGGCCCCGCAGGCCGACGGTGAGCGCCAGCACCCACAGCAGGGACAGCACGCCGAGCAGGCCCAGTCCGGTCTGCACGGCCAGGACGGTGCTGGGCAATCCGGTTCCTCCGTCGCCGGATCCCGTGCGCGCCGTCCTGCCGTGCCGACGGGCGCCCTGGCAAGCCCGGGCGACGAAGAGGTGGTGCCGGCGAACCGTTGACATGCCCCCTCCGTATCTACCCATGAGAGCGTGACCGTGTGGGGGCGGTCACGCCCTACCGTGACGACATACGTTCACCGGCCGTGTTCGGTTCGCGAGGGAGGGCAGATGACGCAGACGGCGTCGGCGTTCTGGCTGCGCGACCCCGGCGTCGGCGAGATCCGGGACTGCCCGCTGCCGGCGCCCGGACCGGACGAGGTCCTGGTGCGGACGTTGCGCACCGGCATCAGCCGGGGCACCGAGACGTTGGTGTTCGCCGGATCGGTGCCCCCGAGCCAGTACCGCGCGATGCGGGCGCCGTTCCAGGACGGCGACTTCCCGGGCCCGGTGAAGTACGGCTATCTGAACGTTGGCGTGGTCGAGTCGGGTCCGGACGCGCTGCGCGGGCGCACTGTCTTCTGCCTCTACCCACACCAGACCGCCTACGTCGTACCGGCTTCCGCCGTGACGGTGGTGCCGCCCGGGGTGCCGCCCGCCCGCGCGGTGCTGGCCGGCACGGTGGAGACGGCGGTCAACGCCTGCTGGGACGCCAGGCCGCTGATCGGCGACCGGATCACGGTGGTCGGCGCCGGCATGGTCGGCTGCGGCCTGGCCCGGTTGTTGGCCGGGCTGCCCGGGACCAGCGTGACGCTGGTCGATGTCGACCCCGCCCGCGCGGCCGTCGCCGACGTCCTCGGCGTCGACTTCTGCTCGCCGGACGACGCTGCCGGCGAGCGGGACCTGGTGTTCCACACCAGCGCCACCTCCGCGGGGTTGACCCTCGCTCTGCGCCTGCTGCGCCGCGAGGGTGAGGTGATCGACCTGTCCTGGTACGGCGACACGCCCGTGCGGCTGCCGCTCGGCGAGGACTTCCACGCCGGCCGGCTGAGCATCCGGTCCAGCCAGGTCGGCGCCGTCGCCCCGGCCCGGCGCGGTCATCGCAGCATGCGCGACCGGCTGACGCTGGCGCTGGATCTGCTCCGGGACGAGGTGTTCGACGCGTTGCTGTCCGGGGAATCTGCCTTCGATGACCTGCCGCGGGTGCTGCCCGCGCTGGCCTCGGGCGAGCTGCCGGCGATCTGTCACGTCATCACCTACGACGAGAGGGTGGAACCGTGTTCACGGTGACGGTCCGCGACCACATGATGATCGCGCACAGCCTGCGGGGCGGCGTCTTCGGGCCGGCGCAGCGGCTGCACGGGGCGACCTTCGTCGTTGACGCCGCCTTCGGCGGACTCGTCCTCGACGACAACGACATCGTGGTGGACATCGGCCTGGCCACGGCGGAACTGCACGCGGTCATCGACGCCTTCCGCTACCGCAACCTGGACGAGGATCCCGAATTCACGGGTCGCAACACCACCACCGAGGTGCTGGCCCGGGCGGTCGCCGACCGGCTCGCCGCGCGGGTGCACGCCGGCGCCTTCGGGCCGTCCGGACGCGGACTGTCCCGGTTGACCGTGACGCTGCACGAGTCCCACGTCGCCTGGGCCAGTTACGAGCGTGACCTGTGGTCGGGGTGACCCGGGGGGTGGTTGCGGTCGTCCCGGCGGGCCTGGACGACCCGACCCGACCCAGCGGTGGGAACACGTACGACCGCCGGGTGCTGGACGCGCTGGCCGACCGCGGCTGGCGGGTGAGCCGGCGGCCGGCGCCCGGATCCTGGCCGAGACCCACCCAGGACGAGGTGGACGCGTTCGGCCGGCTGCTCCGCCACCTGCCCGACGACGCGGTCGTGCTGGTGGACGGTCTGATCGCCTCGGCCGCCGCCGGTGCGCTCGTTCCCGAATCGGCACGGCTGCGGCTGGTCGCCCTGGTACACATGCCGCTGGACACCGACGACGAGCGGGATGTGCTGCGGCGCAGCCGGTGTGTGATCGTCACCAGCCGCTGGACCGGGGATCGGTTGGTGCGGCGCAATGGTCTCGATCCGGCGCGGGTGGCGGTGGCCGAGCCGGGAACCGATCCGGCCGCCCCGGCCGCCGGCTCACCCGACGGGACCCGGCTGCTCAGCGTCGGCGTGATCGCCCCGCACAAGGGGCAGGATCTGCTGGTCGACGCGCTCACCCGGCTGAGCGATCTGGACTGGTCGTGCACCGCGGTCGGGGCGCTCGACGTCGAGCCCGACTTCGCCGATCGGGTGCGGGACGGGGCCGCCGCGGTGGGCGACCGGGTGCGCTTCCCCGGCCCGCTGGTGGGCGACGACCTGGCCGCCGCCTACGCGGCCGCGGACCTGCTGGTCCTGCCGTCGCGGGCGGAGACGTTCGGCCTGGTCGTCGGCGAGGCCCTGGCCCGTGGCATCCCGGTGGTCGCCGGCGAGGTGGGCGGCGTCCCGCAGGCGCTGGGCCGGGATCGATCGGGACAGCGGCCCGGCCTGCTCGTCGACCCCGGTGACGCCCGCGCCCTCGCCGCGGCGCTGCGGGCGTGGCTGATCGACCCCCGGCTGCGGGATCGGCTGCGCCGCGCCGCGCTGGGTCGTCGGGAGACCCTGACCGGATGGCCGGTCACCGCCGACCGGGTGTCCCGCGCCCTGCTCGAGGTGGCGCGATGACCGTTGCTCCGCAGCGGGTTTCCGGCCCCGACCGCCGCGCGCCCGGCCGGGAGCGGTGGTGGCCGCGGATCCGGGTGGTCGGTGGGGGGCTGGTGCTGGCCGCGGTGATCTGGCAGTTGGGTACCGGACCGTTCCTGACCGGGATCCGGTCGCTGGAGATCCCGGCGGTGCTCGCCGCGCTGGCGATCGGTGCGGTGACCACGGTGTGCAGCGCCTGGCGGTGGCGGGTGGTGGCCGGCCGGCTCGGTGTCGGCCTCACCCTGCGGTCGGCGGTCGCGGCCTACTACGGCTCGCAGTTCCTGAACTCCACGCTGCCGGGCGGCGTGCTCGGTGACGTGCACCGGGCCGTCCGGCACGGCCGAGCCGTCGACGACCTCGGGCGGGGCGCGCGGGCGGTGGCCGGCGAGCGGGCCGCGGGACCGGTCACCCATGTGGCGTTGACCCTGCTGGTGCTGCTCGCGCTGCCCGGGCCGGCGGTGTCCTGGCTGCTCGGCCCGCTCGTCGTGGTCTTGGCTGTGGTCGTGGTGCTGCTGGCCGTCGCGGCCGGATCGGCGCTGCTGC
>DATDBV010000569.1:0-3310 GCA_036524715.1 Nakamurella sp.
GACACCCGCAGATACGATGTGGACCTGAATCACTGTTGCCAGCGCTGCTCTCACTCGAAGAGAGCACGCGCGACCGGGTGGGCGTTCATGTCGCTGCAGCCATCCGGGTTCTTCACCACCCACTCGGCAGGGGCTCGGCAAGGTCGTTTCATGCGTTGAGTCGAAGTTCGATGGGCGTGCTGGTGCACCGGCGACGCCCTCTTGTGTGGTGTGGCGTTGTCGGTAGGACGGCCCTTCGAGGATGAGGGTGTGTGCGTGGCCGGTGAGCCGATCGACCGGCGACTGGGCCAGCAGGTCACCGCCACCTATCGCCGATCGCGACGCATTTCGGTGGGCGGGTCCGTCGTGGCCGCCGCGGTGGGGGACGCAAAGGCGTGGTGGAGAAGGCGAACCACTGCATTTGCGCAACGGTGGTGGCGGTCGCTGCTCGACGAGGTCACCACCGCGCGGATCCAAACCCTGCTCGATGGAGTTCTGCGAAACGAGTCACCGACCGCCGCACAGGGTTGGCCTGGATGGGAACCGTTGCACGGGTGCTGATGTCGCCGACGCTGAGCGGGTCAAGCCCGGTCCCGACGCCCACCGATCGCGGTCATCACCGTGACCTGGAAGGCCCCGCGCAAGTATTGGTGCACTGCCGCAGGAACCGGTACGGGTGGAATCCTTCCACTATCGCGGTCAACGAACCGGCCGACTGCCTGATCTGGGCGGTGGACAGTTCGTCGGCGCGGGCGGTGGCCTGGGGGACCGGGTTCGTGATGCCGGCGTCGACCAGCTCGGCGCGGTTGGACGGCGACCTGCCGCCGCTGACGTCCATCCGCCGCCGGGTGATGCCGGCCAGCTGCAACGCCGGCCAGAACCGGTTCCCGGGTCGGGCGTAGTGCGCGTTCGCGGCGGCGGTCCACAGTCCTGGGTTGATGCCGAGGAACAGCAACCTGACGCCGGGCTCGATTAGGTCGTCGACCTTCGTGCCGTGGAACGACGCCAGCTGCGCCCGGTTGAACTCGCCGGGCTCACGGAACCGCCGACCTGGTGTCGATGACCGTTTGTCCGGGCTGGGCGGCCAGGGTGCGGCTGGCCAGGTCGCGAATAGCGACCCGGTCCGGCTTGCCGGGCCCACGCAGCGGGAGCTCGTCCACCAGCACGATCGTCCGGGGGGCCGCCGCGGGGCCGTGCGCGGTTCGGGCGGCCGCCCGCAGCGCGGCCGGATCGGGCGTTCCGGCCGTGGCGATGACCGCCACCAGCAACAGCCCCCACTCGTCGTCCGGCACCGCGGTCAGCACCACGTCGGACACGCCAGGCAGGTGCGCGAGGGTGGCCTCGACCCCGGCCGGCGCCACCTTCACCCCACCGGTGATCAGCACGTCATCGGCCCGGCCGAGCACCCGCCACCGATCGCCGATGTGATCGGTGACGAAGTCGCCGACGTCATCGGTGCGGAATCGCCGCCGCCCGGCCGGGTCGAGGTCGAAGGCCGGATGACCGGGCAGACCCCGGTAGCCGCGGCCCACGACCGGACCGGCCAGGCTGATCCGGCCGACCTCGTCGGTGGACACCGTGACTCCGTCCAGGGGGCGTCCGTCGTACACGCAGCCACCGCAGGTCTCGCTCATCCCGTAGGTGGTGACCGCTCGCACCCCGGCCGCGGTCGCCCGGTCGAGCAGCGCGGGTGACGCCGGAGCGCCGCCGATCAGTGCCGCGTCGAAACCGGCCAGCGCGGCGGCGGACCCGTCGTCGGCCAGGATCCGCTGCAACTGGGTCGGCACCAGCGACACGAACCGCGCTCCGGCCGGCATCCGGCCCGCCGCGTCGGCGAAGCGGTCGGCGGTGAACGGGAGCGACGTGTCCAGCACCGTCGGGCCGGTGCGCTCGACCAGCGAGCGCAGCAGCACCTGCAGACCGGCGACGTGGTGGGCGGGCAGGGCCAGCAGCCAGTGCGCGGGGCGGGGGTCGTCACCGGTCAAGAAATGGCGGGTGGCCCGGGCGGAGGCCATCAGGGCCGCGGCAGGGAGCAGGACACCCTTGGGGGTACCGGTCGAGCCCGAGGTGGTGACGACGAACGCGGTGGGGTCGGCATCGTCGTCCTCCCCGTCGATGAGTGGGGACCCCGCCGCCAGCGCCCGCGCCGTCCGGGAGGCGGCCCCGGGGTCGGCTGCCAGCACAGGCAGCAGGGCCGGGCCATCCCCCGACAGCGCCCGGCGGAGGAGGGGGAGCAGGTCCAGCACCGCGTCGCCGGCGGGCACCGGCAGCGGCTCCAGCGGACGGGCCAAGGCTCAGAACGCCCAGGGATGGTTCGCGAAGTCGGGAGAGCGTTTCTGCAGGAACGCGTCCCGCCCCTCGACCGCCTCGTCCGTGCCGTACGCCAGCCGAGTCGCCTCGCCGGCGAACAGCTGCTGGCCGACCAGCCCGTCGTCGACCAGGTTGAACGCGTACTTGAGCATTCGCTGCGCGGTCGGCGACTTGCCGTTGATCCGCGCCGCCCACTGCAGCGCGACGTTCTCCAGGTCGGCGTGCGGCACCACCCGGTTCACCGCGCCCATGGCGAACATCTCCTGCGCGGAGTACTCCTGGCCTAGGAAGAAGATCTCGCGGGCGAATTTCTGGCCCACCATGCGCGCCAGATAAGCGGAGCCGTAGCCGGCGTCGAAGGAGCCGACGTCCGCGTCGGTCTGTTTGAACTTCGCGTGCTCGGCGCTGGCCAGCGTGAGGTCGGCGACGACGTGCAGCGAGTGCCCGCCACCGGCCGCCCACCCGGGGACGACGGCGATGACGATCTTGGGCATGAACCGGATCAGTCGCTGCACCTCCAGGATGTGCAACCGTCCGGCCCTTGCCGGGTCGACGGTCTCCGCCGTCTCGCCGGACGCGTACTGGTAGCCGGAGCGGCCGCGGATACGCTGGTCACCGCCGGAGCAGAACGCCCAGCCGCCGTCCCGCGGGCTGGGGCCGTTGCCGGTGAGCAGGACGCAGCCGACCGAACTGGTCATCCGGGCGTGGTCGAGGGCGCGGTAAAGCTCGTCGACGGTGTGCGGGCGGAACGCGTTGCGGACCTCGGGTCGGTTGAACGCGATGCGGACGGTGGGCAGGTCGACGATTCGGTCATCCCCCCCGGCGGATGCCGGCCCGGCGTGCCGGTGGTAGGTGATGTCGGTGAAGTCGAAGCCCTCGACCTCGCGCCATCGGGTGGGGTCGAAGATCTCGCTCACGGTCATGGGCAGCAGCCTACGAGTCGTGGTCGGCCGGCCGTCGACGACGATGCGATAGCTCACGAGAGCCGCTCTTGTGGATCTCGCCGACCAAGCCGCCGGCA
>DATDBV010000570.1:0-9077 GCA_036524715.1 Nakamurella sp.
ACGACCAGGACGGTGATGGCCAGCGGGATGACCAGCTCGACCATCGCCTGGATCGACCACTGCGGAACCACCAACACCGGTTGGGCCAGCCAGGTTCCCTCACCCGGGGCCGGCTCGAACCGACCAAGCACGACGACCATCACTACCCCCACCAGCAGGGCGCCGATGATCGGCGGCAGGTACCGACCGAGGCCGTGCAGGGCGGAGAGCAGCACCCAGGTCACGATCATCGGCGCCGCGATCCAGACGTCGCCCTGCACGGAGGTGACCAGCCCGGTGCCGAAGCGCAGGAAGACACCCGCCACCATGCCCATCACGATCGACAACGGGATGGCCGACATCAGCCGGCCCACCCAACCGGTCAGGCCGAGGGCGAACATGAAGACCCCGGTCGCCATGAACGCCCCGACGATCTCGGGCCACGACAGGTGCGACAGGGCCGGACCGACGAGCACGGTCCCCGGAATGGTCCAGAAGAACGCCATCGGGAGGCGGTACAGCCAGCACGCGAGAATCGTCAGCAGCCCGTTGAGCACGAACACGCCGAAGACCCACGAGGTCAGCTCGGCGTTGCCCAGGCCGCCCTGCGTGCCGACCGTCAGGATGACCGCCACCGGGCCGGACACGGAGAAGATGATCGCGATGAAGCCGTTGGTCAGGGACGGGGCACCGAAGTCCGAGACCAACTGCCGCCCTCCGGCGAGCGGCCTCGGCGGCGGTTCGATCAGGCGAGTCCGCCGAGGACGTTCATCCGCCACCGTGCACCCCGTTTCGATCGGCACCGGGTCGGCGGCGCGCAGTCGTGGGTGCCGCCCGTTCGCTGGCCCCGGGCACCGGCCCGGGTTGCTCCGTGCGGGACCATCGAGGTCCGGTTCGGACCGGGCGGACAACTCTGACGGACACCGTCCGCGCGGGCGGTGTCGTGGGTATCATCGAAGTCCGCCGCACACCGATCAACGCCGATTGGAACAATGACTGGACAACTCAAGCGCGGGCATCCGCATCCCCGTTCGGATCCCGAGCGGGGCATGCCGGGGTGCTCCGGCGTCCAGGGTCGGGCGAGTCCTCGATGACCCGGACCGTGGAGCAGATCCCGCCACAGGCATTCCGGCGTGGTGCGCAAACAGCAACTCCGTCGGCGGGAGGTGCACCCGACACCCGTGAGCCGGAAGGGATTGCGCCGCCGCGGGTTCGGGTGTCCGCGGCAACCCGGCCGAGCGCTCCGAAGCAGCTGACCGCCCGTGAGGCGACCATCGCCCGGATGCTGGTCGAGGGCATGGACGAGCGGCAGGTGGCGGCCGAACTTTTCCTCGGTGCGGTGGCCCTGCGCGCACACCTTGCGCGCATCTGTGCCAAGCTCGACATCCCCTCTCCCTTGCACCTGGTCACCGTCATCGGTCGCGGAACCATGCTCGAGTTCGACCACCAACAGGTGGATCGAACCGTCGGATGTCCGGATCGACAGCCGGCCATCCGGGTCCGGTTGACGCCCCAGGAGGGCGCGGTCCTTCGGTTGCTCCGCGGCGGTCTGGACGCGCGAGCGGTGGCCGCCGAGCTGTTCATCGGCATCGACGCCGTCAGATCGCATGTTGCCCATATCCAGGAGAAGCTCGGCGCCGACGGATCGACTCGCCACTGACGACCCGGGTGGGTCGGTCAGGGCCGACAACTCACCGGAGTTCGGTGTCGGACCTGACCAGCCGCCCCGGTCTCGATCAGGTGAAGACGCTGGTGAAGGCGTCGTTGAGTTCACGGGCGTGGTAGAAGATGCCCTTGGCGAGCTGGTCGACGGTCCAGTTGATGGTCGGGAAGTCCTTCTGCACCCGGTACCCCAGGCCGGCGAAGACCTCGTTGCGATTGCCCGACGGATCGAAGAAGTAGATCGTCGTTCCGCGGGTGATGCCGTGCCGCGTCGGGCCGATGTCGATCGGAACGTCGTCCATGCTGAAGATGTCACCTGCCCGGAGTATCGCGTTCCAGTCCTCCAGGTGATAGGCGAAGTGGTGCAGCTTGTCGTTCGGGCCCTTGATCACGGCCAGGTCGTGCGGCGACTCCCCGCAGGACATCCACGAGCCGATCACCTCGGGATTCTCCATGCTCTCGACCACGCGCTCCGCGGTCTTGAAGTCCAGGACCTCGGTCATGAACCTCTCCACGAGACCCGGGTCGTCCGCCGGCACGAGCGCATGATCGATCCAATGCGTTCCCACGCCCCGAACGCTTCGAGGCCACGCCTCCGGATTGATCGAGCCGGTCTCGGTACCGGAGAACTCCATCTCCGTGAACAGCTCGATGGTTTGCTCGGACGGCAACGTCAGGGCGACCGCCTCGCCGACTTTCAGGTTTTCCCCGGCGCTGACTCGACGAGTGGTGGCACCGAATTTCTGGGCCCGCGTCTCGAAGCTGGCCAGGTCGTCATCACTTTCGACCTTGTAGCCGAACTTGACCAGGCCGACGCCGCCCTCCTCGATGACCAGCGAATGGTGGTCCCATTCGTCCCAGCACTTGAGCCAGAGCTTGCCGGGCTCCTCGTGGACGACCTCCATCCCGAGTGTGTTCGAGTAGTGGTTGCGGGCCTCTTCCAAATCCGTCACCCGAATGTGTACGTACCCGAGCCGGATGACTGCGCTGGTTGCGCTCATTGCTCTTCCTTCCTGTCGGCCGGTGGTGTGATCAGTTTGGTCGGTGGTGTGGTCAGCGCCCGCAGCGTCGCTGCCGTCGCTGCTGTCGCTGCTTTCGTTGTCGCCGCTGTCGCTGCGGCTGTCGCTGCCGTGGCTGCGCTCGCCGCCGCTGCTGCCGGATAGGCGAATCCGAGGACTCTGCGCAAGCGGTCTCCTTCCTGGAGTTCGATGACGACATTGGTGATCGGTACTGCCCGGCAGGACAGACAGATACCGGCCACCCGTTCGTTGTCGCTGAGCACGCTCGTCGCGATCGGCCGTTCGTAACGGACCTCGCCGACGACGAGCTGTACCTTGCAGATCCCGCAGCCGCCGCGCCGGCAGCCCACCCGGTAACGCAGGCCGGCCCGACCGAGGGCCGCCAGCACGGTCTCGTCCGCGGCCGCCTTCGCGGTGATGCCGTCCGGCTCGATGGTCACGTCAGCCACGGGTCCTCCGGTGCGTGCATCCCGCGCATCGGGGTGGGACAGGTTTGCTCATGCCACACGCACCTGAACCGACCCGAGTCGGTCGAATTCGGCCCGGAAGGTCTGGTTCCTGCGCAGCGGGATCGAGCTGGTCAATCCACCGGAGAGGATCACCTGGCCGGGCTGGATGTGCTGTCCGCGACCGGCAAGCTGACGGGCCAGCCAACTGATCGCGGCCACCGGGTGCCCCATCGCGGCCCCGCCGGCCGCGGTGTCGATGCCGCGCGGATGTCGGAAAACGCAACCGAGGAGCCTCAGGTCGGTCAGTTCCCGGGGTGGCAGGGCCGCGGCGCCCAGGACCACCCGGGCCGCCCCGGCGTTGTCGGCCACCGAGTCCACCAGACGAATGGGCGCGACGTACCGGGAATCGACGATCTCCAGCGCCGGCATGACCGCCTCGACCGCCGCGAGAACCTCCGCCAGACCGATGTGTTCGCCGACCTCGCGCCCCATCAGGAAGGCCAGTTCCGGTTCGACCTTCGGACTGATCAGCTCGTCGAGGCGCAGCGGCTCACCGAACGGGAGGATCATCCCGCTGGTCAGGTGGCCGTAGACGGGGCTGTGGATGCCGAGCGCGAGCTGTTTGACCCGACTCGTCAGGCCAAGCTTGCGACCGACCAGTCGTTCACCGGCCGCCAGTCGTTCCCCGTAGAACAGGGCCTGGGTCGCGTACGCGGTCTCCGTGCCGAGGAAGGGATTCGTCTGGGTGAACGGCCGGATGCCCGAACGGCTGCGCTCGGCCTCGATCAGCCGATCGGCCATCGCTCGCGGGTCGATCATGACGTGCTTCCGGCGAACCGCACCCCGACGGCCCCGAGCCGGGCGAACTCGGCGCAGAATTCATCGCCCGGCCGGACCGGCACCATCCGGTGCAGGGCACCGGTCAACACGATCTCGCCGGCGCTCAGGAACTCGCCGTACTCGGCAAGTTTGTTCGCCAGCCAGGCCAGTGCGCGGACCGGGTTGCCCAGTACGGCGGCGCCGGCTCCGCTGTCGATGGGAAAACCGTTGCAGTGGAACAGGACTCCCAGGTGGCTCAAGTCCAGCGCGGGTGTCAGCGGGGCGAACCCGGGACCGAGCACCACCCGCGCGGACGAGGCGTTGTCCGCGATCGTGTCCATGACGCGCATACGCCAATCGACGATGCGACTGTCACCGACCTCGATCACCGGGACGACGCAGTCCACCGATCGCGTCGCGGTGATGGTGGTGACGCCCGGCCCCGACAGATCCCTCGACAGGACGAAGGCCAGTTCGGCCTCCACCCGCGGTTGGATCAGATCGCTGGTCACCAGTTCGGCGTCGTCGTCGACGAACATGTCCGACAACAGCGCACCGAACGTCGGCTCGGCGACGCCGAGGGCCGCCTGTGACGCCCGAGAGGTGAGCCCCATCTTTCGACCGCGCAGCACCGATCCCTGATCCAGCCGACGATTGATGTTGATCCGCTGGACGGCGTACGCATCGGACGCGCTGAACGTCGGGATCCCATCGGTGATCGGCGCGACGGGCGTTCGATCACATTCCGCGCGCCACAGTGTGTCGGCCAGCTCGGCCAACGCAACTGGTTCGCTGGGCAACGCACACCCTCCTCGGCACGCATTCGTCGACGAAGCAGGGCCCACCGACCTCGTTCGCACATCGCCCGGATGGTTCGGCGGCGGGAGGCGATGCGGCGCGCGAGGTGGGTCCACCGCACAGGTCGCGGAGACGCCCGGTGTCAGGCTGTCACGTTCGCGGGTCGTTGGCCCAGGGCAAACGCCTAGGTTTGCCCGGCTGACCGCCAGGCGTGGTGCCGACCGGACCCGAGCGTCGTCCGGATCGTGCGTCGTACCGAAGCCGCTGATCAAATCGGTTCAGAACGAGCATGATCCGACCGGCCGGCACATCGTCGGGAGTCCGGGGAGGGGCGAATCACCGAGGTCATGTGTCGCGCGGCGGGGCGGTGAATCCGCAGCGAATGGTCGGCAGCGGCCTCGCTCCGACGCACTCCCAGGGCATTGAGCACCGGCGAAGCCGGTTCCAGCCCTCGCAGCGAGCGATGTCTAGGCATTCACCCAGCGCGAAGGCTTCGAGCGCGGGGCAAGCTGACCAAGCCCCGCCGGTCGCACGTTCATCGACGCCGAAGATGAGCCGCGCCCGCATCCGGTGCTGCCCCCGGCAGGATCGGTCGATCTGGGGTGCGCCTCACGTCGTCAGCTCGCCACCGGCTCGGCTCCGTTCGGGCCCGCCAACGGGTCTGAAGCTCAATACCGCCGGCACATACGGACTGGAAAGGACTGCACGGATGACAGCCTCGCTCGAAGACGTCAAGTTCAAGATCGACTCAGCAATCGAGGACGACCCGGAGCTCGGTCGCTATCGAGGCCGCCGGGAGGCGTTCACCGATCCGGACATCTTCGAACTGGAGATGAAGTACATCTTCGAGGGGAACTGGATCTACCTGGCCCACGAGACCCAGCTGCCCAACAACAACGACTACCTGACGACCTACATGGGTCGGCAGCCGATCGTCATCACCCGGGACAAGACCGGCGAGCTTCATGCCCTGATCAACGCGTGCAGCCACCGTGGTGCCATGCTCTGCCGCCGCAAGAAGGACAACCGTTCGACGTTCACCTGCCCGTTCCACGGCTGGACGTTCAACAACACGGGCAAGCTGCTCAAGGTCAAGGATCCGCGCGGGGCCGGCTACCCGGAGCAGTTCAACACCGAAGGCTCGCACAATCTCACCAAGGTCCCGCGGTTCGAGTCGTATCGTGGCTTCCTGTTCGGCAGCCTGAACGCCGACGTGCCTTCGTTGGAGGAGCATCTCGGCGGCGCCGCCAAGATCATCGACATGGTCGTCGACCAGTCTCCGGAGGGACTGGAGGTGCTGCGCGGCTCGTCGACCTACACCTACGACGGCAACTGGAAGCTGCAGGCCGAGAACGGCGCCGACGGCTACCACGTCAGCGCCACCCACTGGAACTACGCCGCCACCACGGCGCGGCGCAGCAGCGGCGAATCGGCCACCGAGACCAAGGCGATGGACGCGGGCCAGTGGGGCAAGCTCCGCGGCGGGTACTACTCGTGGGACAAGGGCCACGTGCTGCTGTGGAACGAATGGGGCAACCCGGAGGACCGGCCGTTGTGGAACAAGCGGGGCGAATTCGCGGAGCAGTTCGGCGAGGCCAGGGCCGACTGGATGCTCAAGTACTCACGGAATCTGTGCCTGTACCCGAACGTCTACGTGATGGACCAGTTCGGGTCCCAGATCCGGCACTTCCGCCCGGTCTCGGTCGACCAGACCGAGGTGACCATCTACTGCATCGCGCCCAAGGGTGAGAGCGACGAGGCTCGGGCCGCCCGGATCCGCCAGTACGAGGACTTCTTCAACGCCAGCGGCATGGCCACTCCCGACGACTGCGAGGAATTCCGGTCGTGCCAGAAGACCTTCCTGGCGACGGCCGCCCCGTGGAACGACATGAGCCGAGGCGCCGTGCACTGGATCGAAGGCGGCGACGCCGAGGCCAAGGAACTCGGCCTGGATCCGGTGTCGAGCGGGGTCAAGACCGAGGACGAGGGTCTGTACATCACCCAGCACTCGTACTGGCAGAAGGAAATGCAGAAGGCCGTCCAGGCCGAAATCGACGCCGAACTCGAGCTGAGCGCGGCCCAGTCCAACGGCAGCGGCAACGGCCAAGCCCAGGCGAACTGACAGGTCGGGAGCAGAACAATGACGATGACACTGCCGGAGATCGAAGCATTCATCTACCGCGAGGCGCGGTACCTGGACGATCGGGAGTTCGACAAGTGGCTGGAATGCTACGCCGCCGACGCTGAATTCTGGATGCCTGCCTGGGACGACGACGACACCCTCGTCACGGACCCGCAGAGGGAAATCTCGCTCATCTACTACAACAACCGGGGCGGGCTCGAGGACCGGGTCTTCCGGATCAAGACCGACCGGTCCAGCGCCACCAGCCTGCCCGAGCCACGCACCAGCCACAACATCAGCAACGTCGAGATCGTGAATCAGAACGCGAGCTCGGTCGACGTGCGATTCAACTGGTTGACCCTCTACTACCGGTACCAGAACATCGACACCTACTTCGGGACGGCCTTCTACACCATCGCGACCGATGGACCCAAACCGTTGATCAAGAACAAGAGGGTCGTGCTGAAGAACGACTACATCCACCACGTGGTCGACATCTACCACATCTAGGATCGTTCGATCGGGAGCGGGGATCTGGTGACGTACCAAATTGCACTGAATTTCGAAGACGGGGTCACCCGTTTCATCGAATGTCGCCCGAACGAGGTGGTGGCCGACGCCTCCTATCGGCAGCGCATCAATATTCCGTTGGATTGTCGCGACGGGGCCTGCGGCACCTGCAAGTCGCTCTGCGAGTCCGGCAGCTACGACGGGGGCGACTACATCGAAGAGGCGATGACCGATGACGAGGCCGAGCAGGGTTACGTCCTCACCTGTCAGATGGTCCCCGAATCCGATTGCATCATCCGCATCCCGGCGACCTCGGATGTGGCGAAGACCAGCCTGAGCACGTTCAAGGGGAAGCTGGCCGCCATCGAACGACTGTCGGACACCGCCATCGGCTTCTCGATCGACCTGGAGAACCGGGGTTCGCTCGGATTCCTGCCCGGTCAGTACGTCAACATCAAGGTGCCGGGCACGGACCAGGCCCGGTCGTTCTCGTTCAGCTCCGGTCCGACCGCCGCCGCCGCCGGCTTCCTGATCCGGAACACCACACACGGGGTCCTCACCACCTATCTGCGAGACCGCGCCAAAGTCGGCGACGAGATCGAGTTCAACGGGCCGCTCGGTAGCTTCTACCTTCGCGAGATCAAGCGGCCGGCACTGTTCCTGGCCGGTGGCACCGGTCTGGCACCGTTTCTCTCGATGCTGCACAAGATCGAGGAAAACGGGTCGGACCATCCGGTGCACCTCATCTTCGGCGTGACCAATGATGCCGACCTGGTCAGGGCGGACGAACTGGAAGGGTATGCGCAGCGGCTACCGAATTTTACGTTCACCTGCTGCGTGGCCGCCGAGGACAGTGCCTATCCCAACAAGGGATATGTGACCCGGTACATGACACCGGACCTGCTGAACAATGGTCTCGTCGACATCTACCTCTGCGGCCCCCCGCCGATGGTCGATGCGGTGCGCAAGTTCCTGGCCGACGAGGGCATCACACCGGCGAGTTTCTACTACGAGAAGTTCTCCGGCAGTGGTGTCGTCAGCGAGATCGGCGAATCCCACGTCAAGGTCGTCGATTCGGACGAGGCCTTCGATGCCCGGATGGCGCTCGAACTCGGGGCCGCACAAATGGTGATCGGCAAGCTGTCGGACGATCAGCTGACCGAGTTCCGTCGGCTGGCTCAGGCGACCGGGGAACACATCAAGGACGGCCACTTCACCGATCCGGCCGGCTTCCGGGAGGCCAACTCCGAGTTCCATCTGTTCACGATCGAGGCGACGGGCAACCGGACGCTCCTGGAGGCCTACCGCACATTGCTGGTCCAGGAGTACATGGGGCACGTCCTCACCCCGTCCATCGACCTGGTAGGTGACATCACCCAGGACCACATCGACCTGGTCGACGCCTTCGCAAAGGAGGACATCGGCGCGTTGACCCGGATTGTCATCGAGCACACTGAGCATGCGAAGGCGACGATGCGCGCCGGGATCGAAAAGCCAGGAAGCAAGGCCTGAAGTGGACTTCGCCGGTCGGTTCGCCGACAAAGTAGTGGTGGTGACCGGGTCAGCGCAGGGCCTGGGCGAGTCAGTGGCCACGCGCGCTGCCCGGGAGGGCGGCGCCGTGGTGCTGGTCGACCGTTCGGACCTGGTCCACGAGCTGAGCGCAAAGCTCAACGCCGACGGACTGGAGACGACCTCGCTGATCGGTGATCTCGAGCAGCA
>DATDBV010000571.1:0-11160 GCA_036524715.1 Nakamurella sp.
CGCCTACAAGGTCGTCGGGTACTGGACCGAGGCGGCGGAGGCCTGGCAGCGCAAGTACGAGGAACTGCCCGAGTCGACACAGTCGGCGCTGGCCGCGATGTGGGACGACGCGACCCGCGACGAGGAGGAGATCGAGGACGAGTACGTGGCGACCCTCGAGCGACTGGGACTGTGACCGACCCCGACCCCAGCGACGGGTCGGTCGTCCCGACGCGGATGGCCGACCCGGCGGGGCGCGGTGGTGCCACCGCCGAACCCGCGCTGCGTCCGCTGCGGGCGCGCCGGCCGGCCGCCGTGGTGCTCGGCGTCGGGGCGCTGGTCCTGGCCGTTGCGCTGAGCCTGGGACTTGGCTCCAAGGGCCTGTCGGCCGGCGAGATCATCGACGGCCTGGCCGGGGCGGGCGGTGAGGCGGGGTCGATCATGCGCGAGCAGCGGGTGCCCCGCACCATCGCGGGCATCGTCGTCGGGGCCGCCCTCGCGGTCGCCGCCGCGCTGATCCAGGCATTCACCCGCAACCCGCTGGCCGATCCCGGGATCCTGGGCGTCAACTCGGGCGCCGCCTTCGCCATCGTCGTGGGCGTCGCGTTCTTCGGGCAGACCACGGCGTCGGGCTACATCTGGTTCGCCTTCGCCGGCGCGATCGCGGCCACCGTCGTCGTGGTGGCGATCGGCGCCGCCGGACGCCGTGGACCGGATCCGCTGCGCCTCACCCTCGCCGGGGTCGCGGTCGGCGCAGTCCTGTCCGGCTTCACCTCCGCGATCAGCCTGCTGCTGCCCAGCGTGTTCGACCGGCTTCGCTACTGGGGCGCCGGCACGCTGGCCGGCCGGGAGCTGGACCTGATCCTGATCGCCGCGCCGTTCGTGACAGCCGGGCTGGTGCTTGCCGTGCTGGTCGCCCGCCCGTTGAACGCGGTGGCCCTCGGCGACGACATAGCGGCCGCGCTCGGCGCGCGGACCAAATGGGCCCGGCTGGGGTCGATCCTCGCGGTCACCCTGCTCTGTGGCGCCGCGACGGCGCTGGCCGGACCGATCGCCTTCGTCGGCCTGATGGTGCCCCACGCCGTGCGCTGGTTCGTGGGTCCGGACCAGCGGTGGATCATCTCCATCTGCATGCTCGCCGGCCCGGTTCTGGTGCTGCTCGCGGACGTGCTGGGCCGGCTCGTGCTGCCCAGCGGCGAGCTGCCCGCCGGCATCGTGACGGCCTTCATCGGGGCGCCGGTGCTGATCGTGCTGGTGCGCCGGCGGAAGGTGAGCGGGTTGTGAATGGGTGGGACCGGGCCCGGCCGGCGGGCCCAACGTTTCCGCGGAAACGTGAACGATATATCGCGGGTCCGATTTGTCGTTTCCGCGGAAACGGCCGGCGACCCGGGGATACGGCATGAGGACCCTGTCGGTGGCCGAGCCACCCGTCGTCGATCCGGGGTACCGGGTAGTTCCTGTGCGGCTGGCCGGCGGACGCCTGTCGCACCGGTTCGGGGTGCGTGCGCTGCTGGTGACGGCGGTGCTTGTGATGGTCGCGCTGGGGGTCGGCGTGGTCAGCCTGGCGACCGGTGACTTCGCGGTGCCGATCCCGCAGGTGTTGCTGGCGATCTTCGGCGATGCGGCGCCCCGGTACGAACTCGTCGTCATGGACTGGCGGATGCCCCGGGTCCTGCTGGCCCTCATGCTCGGCGCGGCGCTGGGCGTCGCCGGTGCGATCTTCCAGGCGCTGACCCGCAATCCGCTGGGCAGCCCGGACATCCTGGGGCTGGACGTCGGCGCCTACACCGGCGCGCTGCTGGTGATCATCGCCGGGACGACCGGGGCCGTCCCGGTCGGGGCCGCCGCGCTGGCCGGCGGTCTGGCGACCGCCGTGGTCGTGTACCTGCTCGCCTACCGCCGCGGCTTCCAGGGCTTCCGGCTGATCATCGTCGGGATCGCGATGTCGGCCATGCTGGCGTCGTTGGACACCTGGTTGATCCTGTCGGCCGATCTCTACATCGCGATGACCGCGGCCGTCTGGGCGTCCGGGTCGCTCAACAACGTCGGCTGGGGGCAGGTGCTGGTCTCGACGGGGGTGCTGCTCGCCCTGTGGACCGCCCTGGTGCCGCTGGCCCGCCCGTTGCACGCCGCCGGCCTGGGCGACGACACGGCCCGCGCCCTGGGGGTGCGGCTGGACGCGTGCCGGCTCGCGCTCGTCCTGGTCGGCGTCGCCCTCACCGCGACCGCGACCGCGGTCGCCGGACCCATCGCCTTCATTGCACTGGCCGCGCCGCAGCTGGCCCGGCGGCTCACCGGATCGGCCGGGGTGACACTGACGGCGACCGCGGCCATGGGGTCGTGCCTGCTGGCGCTCAGCGATTTCGTCGCCCAGCACGCCTTCGCCCCTACCCAGTTGCCGGTGGGCATCGTGACCGTCTGCATCGGAGGGATGTACCTGGTATGGCTGCTCATCCGTCAGGCCCGGCGGTGACCGCTCCGGCGACCCTGACTGCGGCCGGAGTGTCACTCGCCTACGACCGCCGGGTGGTCGCCGAGGCGCTCGACCTACAGATCGCGGCCGATTCGTTCACCGTGATCGTCGGGCCGAATGCGTGCGGCAAGTCGACCCTGCTGCGCGCCCTCGCCCGGCTGCTGGAACCCACGGCCGGCCGAGTGCTGCTGGACGGCGCCGACATCGCGACTTACCGGTCGAAGGAGGTCGCCAAGCGTCTGGGCCTGCTTCCGCAGACGTCGTCGGCGCCGGACGGCATCACGGTCGCCGACCTGGTCGCCCGCGGCCGGTACCCGCACCAGGGCCTGTTTCGGCAGTGGACGCGGGAGGACGAACTCGCCGTGCGGGACGCCCTCGAGGCCACGAGCACGCTCGCGATCTCGGACCGGCCGGTCGATGAACTCTCCGGCGGGCAACGCCAACGGGTGTGGGTGGCGATGGTGCTCGCCCAGCAGACGCCGACGCTGCTGCTGGACGAGCCCACCACGTTCCTCGACATCGCCCACCAGTACGAGCTGTTGGAGATGCTCCGACGACTGCACCGATCGGGACGCACGCTGGTCGCCGTGTTGCACGACCTGAACCAGGCGTGCCGCTACGCGTCCCGGCTCGTCGTGATGCGGGACGGCCGGATCGTCGCGACCGGCGCGCCGCGGGAGATCGTGGACGCCGAGCTGATCGAGCAGGTCTTCGGCATCCGCTGCGTGGTGATCCCCGATCCGGTCACCGGATCACCGCTGGTCCTGCCGCAGCCCTGACCTTCACCCGCCCAGTCGGCGATAGGCGCGCACCGCCAGCGGCGCGAACACCGCGGTGATCAGCACCGGCCAGGCCACGGCCAGCAGCAGGGCGTGGTCGTTGACCCAGGACGCCGAGGCCCAGGTCGGGTTGCCGAACAACCCGCGGGTCGCCGTGGCGGTGGCGGACAACGGGTTCCATGACGCGATGGCGCCGAGCCAACCGGGCATGGTGGCCGGGTCGACGAAGATGTTGGACAGCATGCTGATCGGCCAGACCAGGATCTGCACGGCCACCACCGTCTCCGGACCCTTGGCGACCAGGCCGACGTAGATCCCCAGCCAGAGCAGGGCGAACCGGAGCAGCAGCAGCAGCGCCACCGCGGTCAATGCCCCGGCGGCACCGTCCTGCCAACGCCAGCCGAGCACCAGCCCGGTCGCCATCAGCACGACGAGACCCAACCCCGTGTTGATCATGTCGGCCAGGCACCGGCCGAACACCACCGCGGCCGGGTGGATGGGCAGGGAGCGGAACCGGTCGGTGACGCCACGCGCGGCGTCGGCGTTGACCGCGGTCATCGTCGCCTCCAGACCGAAAAGCATGGCCATGACGAAGATGCCGGGCATCAGGAACGAGTAGTAGTCGCCGGACGGCCCGGCGATGGCACCGCCGAACAGTGCGCCGAAAATCAGGGTGACCAGCACCGGGAACAGCAACCCGACGGCGAAGCCGCCCGGCTGGGCGCGCCAGTGCCAGAACTGCCGGCGGGTGATCGTCCAGGCGTCGCCGAGCATCGACTCGGCGCCCCGGGCGGGCGCGGTGGTCTCGACCTGGGTGCTCATCGCGGCACCGCCGTCTCGATCGGGTCGGCCGTTTCCCTGGCCGGGGCGCCGGTCAGGGCCAGGAACGCCTCGTCCAGGGTGGGGCGCCGGACGCTCAGGTCGAGCGGGTCGATCCGGGCGTCGGCGAGTGCGGTCGAGACGCCGACCAGGGCCCGGGTGCGGTCGGCGACGGGGATCCGCAGCACACCGTCGGCGGTCACCGGTGGGCCGGCGGCGTACGGGGCGCAGATCCCGGCCAGGCGGGCCAGGTCGGCCGGATCGGCCGGGGTGACGTCCAGCCAGTCCCCGCCCACCCGGGCCTTGAGCTCGTCGGGTGAGCCCTCCGCCGCCACCCGCCCGGCCGCGAGCATGGTGATCCGGCCGGCCAGCGCGTCCGCCTCCTCCATGTACTGCGTGGTCAGCAGCACCGTGGTGCCGCCCGCGACCAGATTCCCGATCGAGGTCCACACGTCCCGCCGGGCCTGCGGGTCGAGCCCGGTGGTCGGCTCGTCGACGAACAGCACCTGCGGGTCGACGACCAGCGCCGCGGCCAGATCCAGCCGTCGGCGCATCCCGCCGGAGTACGTGGCGACCTTCCGGTCCGCGGCGTCGGCGAGCCCGAACCGATCGAGCAACTCGCCCGCCCGGTGCGCGGGCCGGGGGAGATGGTTCAGCCGGCCCAGCATGAGCAGGTTCTGGCGGCCGGTGAGCACGTCGTCCACCGCCGCGGCCTGGCCGACCAGCCCGATGCATCGGCGCACCTGACGGCCCTGGGTCCGCACGTCGAACCCGGCCACCCTCGCGGTGCCCGAGTCGGCGCGCAGCAGGGTGGTCAGGATCCGGATCGTGGTCGTCTTGCCGGCGCCGTTCGGGCCGAGCAGCGCATGCACCGTGCCCGGGTCCACCCGCAGGTCGATGCCGTTCAGGCCCACCCCCTCCGGGGTCTTCGGGTAGTGCTTGCGCAGGTCGTGCACCTCGATGGCGGGTTCGGCCTCGTCCATGTCGCCTCCTGGTGGTCGATTTGCGTACAGTGTACCGTACACTATACGGAACCTGGTTGGAATGCTTCTGACGGGGAAGATCCGGCTGTCCCAGGCGACTGGATCCTCCCCAACCGATGCTTCGCCGGACCCTCTGCGACGCCACTCCGGGCGGGTCGGCGGACAGCTCTGCCAATCCGAGGGGCAGGACGTCCTTCAACCGGTGGTGCGCACTCGCCACCGGGCAACGTGTCCGCGGAGGCGTCGCACGGGCCCTGTTCCGCAGAGTGGCGCAGGACCGGTGATCTTCGACCGCTCTTGTGCCGTTCGGTCGCAGGCGGTCACCGTCAGCGGTGCACGAAGGAGAATGGCGCGATGCCCGAGAAGAAGGTCCCGGCGGACGACCCGGTGAAGACGCTCGCCCTGCTCTGGGGCCCACAGGACCGGCCGGGCCGATCCGGGCTGACCGTGCGAGCGATCGTGCGGGCGGCGATCGAGCTGGCCGACGCGGGCGGGATCGACGCGGTGTCCATTCGCAGCGTGGCCGACCGGCTCGGCGCCGGTGCGATGTCGCTCTACACGCACGTGCCGGGCAAGCCCGCGCTGGTCGAGTTGATGATCGACACCGTGATCGGCGAGCTGTACGCCGAGCTGGGCGAGCCGGCGAGCCAGGGCAACTGGCAGGCCGCTCTGCGGTTCATCGCGCAGCGCAACTGGGAGCTGTACGCCCGGCATCCCTGGCTGTTGCAGATCCCGCAGGGCAGGCCCGCGCTCGGTCCCAACATCAACCGCAAGTACGAGGCGGAGCTCCGTCCGCTGGACGGCGTCGGCCTGTCGGATCCGGAGATGGACGCCGTCCTGACCATGGTGCTGGTGCACGTCCAGGGTCTGGCCCGCTGGCAGGCGGCGCTGCAGTCGGACCGGGCGGGCAGCGGTGCCGACGACGAGCAGTGGTGGACCGCGATCGAGCCGGCGCTGGCGGCGGTGATGGACCCGTCCGCGTTTCCGGTCGCCGGGCGGGTGGGCCGGGCGGTGGGGGAGCAGCTGAACAGCGCGGGCGACCCGGCGGGTTCCCTGGATTTCGGGCTGGACCGGATTCTCGACGGAGTCGGTCTCCTGATCGACTCGCGACCCGAGAGTGCGTCACACTGAGGGCCCTGTGTCGAATGCGCGGGGATCAGGACCAATCTCAGGAACCACGCGGTCCCCTGGCACCCGGTCTCAGGACAGCATCAGGTCCGGGATGACGCGTGCCAGCCACCCGATCGTTTCCTGGTGTGACCAGCCGCGCTCCACGCGAAATGCCAGGTACACCTGGGCACTGTTCATCGTGATGAGGATGTCCGCCGCTCGGAGAGGGTCGACGCCGGCGGGCAGGTCCAGGCCGGCGACGAAGTCCTTGAAATTGCGGATCCTCAGCTTTTCCCGTGATTCATAGACCGCGAATGCCTCGGGATCGGTCGGCGCGGCCGCACGCGCGACCTCTGACAGGGTCGATGCTCGCTCGAAGATCGGTCCGCCGCCGAGGATGAAGGCCCGGATGGCCTCCGCCGGATCAATTCCGGCTTTCATCGCATGCAGGGCCCAGTCCTGATCGAGCGGCGGGGTGCTGTCCTGACCCAACACCGCCGTGTCCAGGACCGCCGCGAGCAACTCCGCCTTGGTGTGGAAAACGAAGTACACGGTTTGGACGGCAACACCCGCGCGCTTCGCGATCGTCCCCATCGCCGTGCCGTGGTAGCCGTTGCCGCTGAACTCTTCCGCGGCCGCGGCGATGATGCGCAGCCTCGTCTGCGCCGCCTTCTGCTTGCGGGCCTGATTTCCCTTGACGTTGCTCATGATCAGTGTCTCTGTACTAGAGCAGCTCACCAGTGATAGTCACTAGTGAGATTGACTAGAAAGTGGGCGCGCTTCATGCCGAATCACGCTGTCCTGGGTGTGTGGACCATCGACTTGCACCGCTATGACCCCGTTGTGGACGATCGGCAACTCACGACCGAGGTAGTGCCGCGGGTCAGCGCCGTCCCGGGCTTTGTCGAGGGCAGATGGAACCGCTCGCCCGACGGTAGTCGCGCGTACAGCTACATCGTCTTCCACGATCTGCCGACGGCGGAGCAGTTCCTCGGGTTCGTGCGCAGCGACATGACCGGCGCTGCCGCCGCCGGGGTGCATCTGCACTCGTTGGAGATCCTCGATGTCGTCGCTACCGCCTGAATCAGTCATCCAACGGAGTGCCGCGCCGGCGTTGCCCAAAGGAACCTGATCGGGATCGTCGGATCCGAGAGCAACTCGCAACGGAGGCCGCCAGCCAATGCGCCGATCGCCTCGGAGGCTCGGTGTGGAGGTCGGGCCGAACTCTGGCACCCTGTTCGCCATGACGACGATCGCGATCCTCGGCGCGGGCAAGATCGGTGAGGCCATGCTGGCCGGGCTCATCGCGGCGGGCCGATCGCCGGACTCGCTGATGTTCACCGAGCGGTACCCGGACCGGGTGGCCGAGCTGACCCAGCGGTACGGCGTCAAGGGCGTGGAAACCGAGGAGGCGGCCAAGCTGGCGGACGTGCTGATCGTGGCGGTCAAGCCGCAGGACATCGATCCGTTGCTGCGGATCCTGGCCGACACCATCACCCCCGGCACTCTGGTGGTGTCGCTTTGCGCCGGGCTGCCGACCGCGCTGTACGAGCGGCACCTGCCGGCGGGTACCCCGGTGGTCCGGGTCATGCCCAATACTCCGATGCTGGTCGGCGAGGCGATGAGCGCGATCTCCGCCGGCTCGCACGCCGACCCCGAGCATTTGCAGCTGGTGCAGGACCTGCTGTCCACCGTCGGCAAAGTCGTGCGGGTGCCGGAGACCCAGCAGGACGCCGTCACGGCGCTGTCCGGCTCCGGTCCGGCCTACTTCTTCTTCCTGGTCGAGGCGATGATCGACGCCGGCATCCTGCTCGGCCTGCCCCGGGCGGTGGCCACCGACCTGATCATCCAGTCGGCCGTCGGGGCGGCCATCATGCTCCGGGACTCGGGGGAGCATCCGGTGACCCTGCGTGAGGCGGTGACGTCCCCCGGCGGGACGACCATCGCCGCCATCCGGGAGCTGGAGAACCACCGGGTGCGGGCGGCGTTGCTCAGTGCGATCGAGGCGGCGGCGATCCGGTCGGCCGAACTGGGGAAGGCCCACGAGCCGGGCTGATCGGGACCGATCCAGCCACCGCAACCGTAGGGCTTCCCACCGGAATCGAACGGGCACCGCTCCGACCAGCACATTTTACCGACCTCACTGGCAAGAGTCTGAAATGTGAGAACTTCTGCGCGCAGGAGCTTGCTCTTCCTCCGGTCGCGCAAGAGATCAGTTCAGCGTAGGTTTCTCCCGAGAGGACTTTCGGCCCTGTCACGTGTTTGCGCGTGCGTGGTGAGGTCCGGTGGTCCACTGCCGTTTTCGGGGTCCGCCGCCGCCGAGGAGTTGTCCATGCCATACTTGCCGCCTGCCCGCCGAATGCTTGTTCGGAGCCGGCCGTGAGCACCGTCCGACCGACGGGTCCGACCGCCGACCAGGTCCAGATGACCGGCCAGGGGCGTAACCTCGCCCTGGCGACCTGGACGTTCGCGATCAATTTCTGGGCCTGGAACCTGATCGCCCCGCTGTCCACGCCCTACGCCACGGCGATGAGCCTGTCCAGCACGCAGACCGCCCTGCTCGTGGCCACCCCGATCCTGGTCGGTTCGGTCGGCCGGATTCCGGTTGGCGCGTTGACCGACCGGTACGGCGGCCGGACCATGTTCATGGTCGTGTCGGTCGTGTCCATCGTTCCGGTGCTGCTCGTCGCATTTGCCGGCTCGATCGATTCCTACATTCTCCTGCTGATCTTCGGATTCTTCCTGGGCATTGCCGGCACGGCCTTCGCGGTCGGAATCCCGTTCGTGAACGCCTGGTACCCCCCGGCCCGACGGGGTTTCGCCACCGGGGTGTTCGGGGCCGGGATGGGTGGCACCGCGCTGGCCGCCTTCTTCACCCCGAGGTTCGTCAACTGGTTCGGCTACTTCGCGGCGCACCTGATCATCGCCGTCGCACTGGCCGGCACCGCGGTCCTGGTGATGGTGGCGATGAAGGACTCGCCGAAATGGAAACCCAATACCGCGCCGGTGATCCCGAAGCTCAAGGCCGCCGGCAAGCTCGCCATCACCTGGCAGATGTCGTTCCTCTACGCGGTCTGCTTCGGCGGGTTCGTCGCTTTCAGCACGTACCTGCCCACCTACCTCAAGACGATCTACGACTTCTCGACAACCGACGCCGGGGCCCGCACCGCGGGTTTCGCTCTCGCGGCGGTCATCGCCCGACCGATCGGTGGCATCCTGTCCGACCGGGTCGGCCCGAAGGTCATCGTGTTGATCTCGCTGATCGGGTCCGGTGTGATGGCGGCCGTGGAGATCCTGCAGCCGGCGCCGGAGCTGCCGGCCGGCGCCTCCTTCGTGACGCTGGCGTTCTTCCTTGGCATCGGGACCGGCGGCGTGTTCGCCTGGGTGGCCCGCGCGGCACCGGCGGAGAAGGTCGGCACGGTGACCGGGATCGTCGGCGCCGCCGGTGGTCTCGGCGGCTACTTCCCGCCGCTGGTGATGGGCGCCACCTACGACGCGACCGACAACGACTACACCGTCGGGCTGCTGCTGCTGGTCGCCACCTGCCTCGTCGCGGCCATCTTCACCGCCTGGCGGCTGCAGGTGCGGTCGGCAACACTGCCGGGAGGGTCCACATGAGCGAGGCTTGCCGAGCGAATCATCAATACTCTCGTGCCGGCGCCGGTTTCGGGACGACCGAGCTTGCGAGGCGTTCCGGAAAGGCGGCGGAATGAGCACCGGAATCGACGGCCCCGTCGCCGATCTGCTGCTGCGCAGCGGGCGCTTCTTCACCAAGGGGGAGGTGTCGCCGGACCTGCGGACCATCAGCAAGACCGGCGGCCGCGAAGGCGACATCTTTTACCGGGACCGGTGGAGCCACGACAAGGTGGTGCGCTCCACGCACGGGGTGAACTGCACCGGCTCCTGCTCGTGGAAGGTGTATGTCAAGGACGGCATCATCACCTGGGAGACCCAGGAGACCGACTATCCCACCGTCGGTCCCGACCGGCCGGAGTACGAGCCGCGGGGCTGCCCGCGCGGGGCGGCGTTCTCCTGGTACACCTACTCGCCGACCCGGGTCCGCTACCCGTACGCGCGGGGCGTGCTGGTGGAGATGTACCGGGAGGCCCGCACCCGCCTGGGTGATCCGGTGCTGGCCTGGGCGGACATCCAGGACGACCCCGAGCGGCGCCGCCGCTACCAGCGGGCCCGCGGCAAGGGCGGCCTGATCCGGGTCAGCTGGGACGAGGCCAGCGAGATGGTCGCCGCCGCGCATGTGCACACGATCAAGCGCTACGGACCCGACCGGATCGCCGGATTCTCGCCGATCCCGGCCATGTCGATGGTCTCCCACGCCGCCG
This sequence comes from Nakamurella sp., assembly GCA_036524715.1. Taxonomy (GTDB): domain Bacteria; phylum Actinomycetota; class Actinomycetes; order Mycobacteriales; family Nakamurellaceae; genus Nakamurella. The sequence continues at coordinate 10,484 of DATDBV010000571.1, forward strand.
GCTCGCGGTTCGTCGAGCTGATGGGCGGGGCGATGACCTCGTTCTACGACTGGTACGCCGACCTGCCGGTGGCCTCGCCGCAGGTGTTCGGCGACCAGACCGACGTGCCCGAGTCCGGGGACTGGTGGGACGCCTCGTATCTGATGATGTGGGGCTCCAACGTGCCGGTCACCCGGACCCCGGACGCGCATTGGATGGCCGAGGTCCGCTACCGCGGCACCAAGGTCGTCTCGATCAGCCCGGACTATGCGGACAACACCAAGTTCGCTGACGAGTGGATGCCCTGCGCGGCCGGCACCGACGGCGCGCTGGGCATGGCGATGGGGCACGTGATCCTTCGCGAGTTCCTGGTCGACCAGCGGACGCCGTTCTTCGTCGACTATGTGCAGCAGTACACGGACCTGCCGTTCCTGGTCGCGCTGGAGGAGCGGGACGGTGCCTGGATCCCGGGCAAGAACCTGACCGCCGCCGACCTGGGCGACACCGGGGAAGGCGCTGCGTTCAAGCCGGTACTGGTGGACGGACGCAGCGGGGACGTGGTGGCGCCCAACGGTTCCCTCGGTTTCCGCTACACCGAATCCGGCGTCGGCAAGTGGAACCTGGATCTGCAGGGCGTCGTCCCACAGTTGACCGTGCAGGGTGCGGCGGGTGGGCAGGGTGCGGCGGGTGGGCAGGGT
>DATDBV010000572.1:0-2353 GCA_036524715.1 Nakamurella sp.
GGTGCGTTACCGCACGGTCGGCGACATGTCCTGCACCGGGGCCGTGGAATCGCAGGCCACCGACGTGCGCGCGGTCATCGAGGAGATCATCGCCACCCGCATCACCGAACGCGGGGCCACCCGGGCCGACGACAAGCTGTCGGAGGCCGCCATGGAGGACCGCAAGCGCGAGGGGTATTTCTAAATGACCACCACTGTGAACGGGACCGACACAGGGATCGACGTCCGGGAACTGGCCCAGGAGCTCTCGCATGCTCGTGGGCTGCTCCGGTTCGCCACCGCCGGCTCGGTGGACGACGGCAAGTCGACCCTGGTCGGCCGACTGCTGCACGATTCCAAGTCGGTGCTGTCCGATCAGCTGGACGCGGTGCAACGGACCTCCGAGGCCCGCGGGCTGGAGACCGTCGACCTGTCGCTGCTGGTGGACGGCCTGCGGGCGGAACGCGAGCAGGGCATCACGATCGACGTCGCCTACCGGTACTTCGCCACGCCGACCCGCACCTTCATCCTGGCGGACACGCCGGGACACGTGCAGTACACGCGCAACACGGTGACCGGCGCGTCCACCGCGGACCTGGTGGTGATCCTGACCGACGCGCGCACCGGGGTGGTCGCGCAGACCCGCCGGCACGCCGCGGTCGCTGCCCTGCTCGGGGTGCCGCACCTGCTGCTGGCGGTCAACAAGATCGACCTGGTCGACTACGACCAAGGGGTCTTCGAGCGGATCGCCGGCGAGTTCTCCGCCTACGCCAAGGGGCTGGGCATCCACGAGATCACCGCGATCCCGATCTCGGCCCTGAACGGCGACAACGTGGTCACCCCGTCGGAGCAGATCGGCTGGTACCGCGGGCCAAGCGTGCTGGAGCACCTGGAAAAGGTTGTGCTCGACGACCAGACGGCGCAGGAGTCTCTACGTTTCCCGGTGCAGTACGTCATCCGTCCGCGTTCGGACGAGCTGCCGGACTATCGCGGCTACGCCGGCCGGGTCGCCGCCGGCACGGTCCGGCCGGGTGACGAGGTCGTGGTCCTGCCGTCCGGGCGGCGCTCGACGGTCACCGCGGTCGACACCGCGGATGGTCCGAGATCTTCGGCCGACAAGGGTGATTCGGTCACGCTGCTGCTTTCCGACGACGTCGACCTGTCCCGCGGGGACCTGATCGCCGGGGTCGGCGGCGCCCCGGAACCGGTCACCCAGTTCACCGCCACCATCACCCAGCTGGCCGACAAGCCACTGACCGCGGGGGCCCGGACGCTGCTGCGGTACGGCGCGACGTCCACCCGGGCGCTGGTGACCTCGCTGGACCACCTGCTGGACATCGACTCGCTGACCTACGGGGTGCCGCCGGAATCGTTGTCGCTCAACGACATCGCCCAGGTGACCATCCGCACCGCGGATCCGGTGGCGGTCGAGGCCTACCGGCCGGGCGGGGCCGTCGGCTCGCTGCTGATCATCGATCCGGCCGACGGCACCACGCTCGCCGCCGGCATGGTCGGCGACCGGCTGGCCGCCCTACACCCCGATACCACCACGCCCGAGGCAACTGCCGACCCGAACGAGGAGGACTGGCTGAAATGACCGGTTACCACCGCATCTACAACAGCATCTACCACCGCATCATCCAGCTGGAGCGATGTCCGCGCCCGGCCTGCACCGGCCGCGCCTACCCGCTCACCCCCAGCAACGCCCACACCCCCGGTCCATGACCGGGGTCACCCTGAAGGAATTTCTGTGTCTGTTCGCCGTCTCCGCGCCGTCCGTCTGAAAGCCGTTGCTCTGCTGGGCGCTACCGTCGCTGTCCTGCTGGCCCTGACCGCCTGCGGTTCCACGTCAGCCGGCACCACCACCTCCACCACCGATACCGCCGCCGCCGCGGGGGCCGCAGGCGGAACCGCCGCCGACACCCTGCGGCTGGGCTACTTCCCCAACGTCACCCATGCCGCCGCCGTTCTCGGCGTCGCCGACGGCACCTTCGAGAAGGCCCTGGGCGACACCAAACTGGAGACCACTACCTTCAACGCGGGCCCGGCCGCCATCGAGTCGCTGCTCTCCGGCGCGATCGATGCCACGTTCATCGGCCCCAACCCGGCCATCAACTCGTTCGTCAAGTCCGACGGCGACTCGATCCGGATCGTCTCCGGCGCCACCAACAACGGCGCCAGCTTCGTCGTCGCCAAGGACATCAACACCGCGGCCGACCTGAAGGGCAAGACTCTGGCCACCCCGCAGCTGGGCGGCACCCAGGACGTCGCTCTGCGCAAGTGGCTGCTGGACAACGGGTTGAAGGTGCAGACCACCGGCGGCAGCGATGTCGACATCGTCAACCAGGAGAACGCGCAGACCCTGGACCTGTTC
>DATDBV010000573.1:0-3802 GCA_036524715.1 Nakamurella sp.
GTCGATCGCGCTGCCGGCGAAATCGAACGGGAACACCTGCCACATCCGGACTGTCGCGACCAGACCCACCACGCCGGTGACGATCGAGCCGAGGGCACGCACCCAGCGCGGGTCGGCCACCAGGTAGCCGACGTTGACGACAATGCTCGTCAGGATCGAGGCGTTGATCCACGGCAGCACCACCCGCAGGTCATCGGTGAGGAAGGGCAGCACGGCCCATCCCGGCCAGACGTTGATCAGGTAGAGCATGATCGCGTTGACCACGATCGCACCGACGTATCCGCCGCGTCGAGTGCGCCGCGCACGCGGCGGGCGTGCCGGGATGGTCGACGCCGACACGCTCGACACAGAGCTGGTCGACGCGCTCGACACAGAGGCGCCCGATTCGGTCATGACGGCACCCGATTCAACGCAGACGGAACGGCGGGTAGCGGTCGGTCACCAGCAGGGTGGCATACGCGCTCACACGCAACGCCCACCGGCCGACGCCCACGACGTAGTCGAACAGCGGCCGTGGGTAACGGCCGGTGAACAGGATGGCGAACCACGCGATGACCACCGCGACGAACGCGCCCAGGCCCAGGAAGGCGAGCACCACGATGTGTGGGACCACCAGCAGCCACTTCACCAACGGCAGCCAGCGCTTGAGGTCGGCGCGAGCGTCGGGATAGTCGAGGTCCAGGTGCACGGACTGCTCCTCGACCGTGGACGGGTACCGGTCGGTCAGCAGAACCGCGTAGGCCCCGATCCGGGCGAGGAAGCGGTTGAGCTGCAGCGCGAAGTCGAACCACCAGCGGGGATACCGCCGCCGGAACAGGATCATCAGCAAGGTCGCCAGGAAGAGCCCGCCGGCAATGCCGCCGCCGGTGCGGCTGACGTACGTGACAACCTGTCCGGACTCGCTGATCACCGTCACCGACGAGGCTGCGGTGGCCGAGAGCGCGCCGGACACGATGGCAATGGGGATGATCAGGATGATGCGGAACGCGGTGGTGACCCGGTCCAGGGTGGCCGGGTAGTCGACGTCGAGTCGTGCGGCGTAGGTCTGCTTCGGAGCGGTCATCGGACTCTCCCGGGTGTGACGGCACTTCCAGCTTGCGCCGGGAATTCGGCGTTGCACCCGGGCCGAAGGCCGCCGGTTCAAGGACCAATGACCCTCGACGGACCGATCGGCCCGAATCCACCAGGACCTTCGTCCCCAAGGGCAGACCTTCGGACATCTGCGACTTCGCCGACGCGGTGTGATGATCGGTGCGTGACGGATCTGAGCGCGAAGACGCGCTGGCGGGCGGTGCGCCAGCTCATCAGCCCGAACCGGCCGATGGGCCCCGAGGTGGACGAGTTGCTCGGGGCACCCTGGTTCGACGAGCGGCTGCGCGCGCTGGCCGACGAACTCGGCCAGGACCCCACGGCGGTCCGGCAGGAGGCGATCGGCTATCTGCGCGAGATGGCGGCGACGCACGAACCACACGCGACGAACGCCTGGCGCGGGTTCGGCCGCTGGTTCCTACGGGCGTACGACCTGTACGTCGACGACGATCAGGTGGATCGGCTGCGCGAACTGGACCGGAAGTCGTCGCTGGCGTTCGCGTTCTCCCACCGGTCGTATCTGGACGGCTTCGTCGTCCCTGAGGTGATCGCGGCCAAGCGGTTGACGCCCGTCTTCACCCTGGGCGGGTCGAACCTGAACCTGTTCCCGTTCGGCGCGTGGGCCAGCCGCTCCGGGGTGGTCTTCATCCGGCGGAACATCCGCGAGTTGCCGGTCTACCGACTCGCGCTCCGCTCCTACATCGCCGAGCTGGTCCGAAACCGCGGCAACCTGGCCTGGTCGATCGAGGGTGGGCGAACCCGCACCGGCAAGCTCCGGCCGCCGACCTTCGGCATCCTGCGCTACCTGGTCGACGGCCTCGACGAGGCCACCCGGACCGCCGACCCGTCGATGCCCGTGTCCGCCGGCGCCGACATCAACCTGATCGGCGTGTCGATCGTGTACGACCAGTTGCACGAGGTGCCGCTGATGACCAAGGAGGCCCGGGGCGCCGGCAAGCGCCCGGAGGACCTGCGCTGGCTGGTCCACCTGGCCCGGCAACAGCGGGAACGGCTGGGCCGCGCCTACCTCGACTTCGGCGAGCCGATCCCGCTCAATCAGCGCCTTGCCGAGCTTCGGGCCGACCCGGCGACCGGCCGACACGAGGTCGAGCTCATCGCGCTGGACGTCTCGCATCGGATCAACCGGGCCACGCAGGTCACGGCGACCGCCGTGATCAGCCTCGCTCTGCTGGGCGCCGACCGGTCGCTGACCCTGGAGGAACTGCTGTCCACCGTGCGCCCGCTGGCCGGCTACCTGAACCGGCAGGGGTGGGCGGTCGCCGGCGCGCAGGACCTGACCGATCGGTCGACTATCCGCCGCACGCTGCAGGAGATGGCCGCCTCGCACCTGGTCACCGCGTACGACGAAGGCACCGAACCGGTCTGGCAGATCGCGCCCGGCAAGCATCTGGTTGCCGCCTTCTACCGCAATACGATCATCCACGCACTGGTCCAGCGGGCGATCACCGAGCTCGCCCTGCAGGCGGTGGCCGAGGACGACCAGCGCCGCGTCGTCGAGGAGGCGCGGCGGCTCCGGACCCTGTTGAAGTTCGAGTTCTACTTCCCCGCCAGCGGCCAGTTCGGCAACGAGGTACTGGCCGAGCTGCGCCATCTGGGCATGAACGCGCCGGACGAGGCGTGGAGGTGCGGATCCGACGAGGCGGCAGCGGTGCTGAGCAAGGCGGACCTGCTGGTGGCGCACCTGGTGCTGCGGCCCTATCTGGACGCGTACCTCGTGGTCGCCGATCGCCTCGCCGCGGAGCCGCCCGATCCCGCGCCGGTCGACCAGGAACGGCTGCTGGCGGCCTGCCTGGCCGTCGGTCAACAGTGGATACTGCAGCACCGGATCACCAGCGCCGAGTCGGTCTCCCTGGAGCTGTTCCGGACCGCTCTGCGGGTCGCCGGCAAGCGTCAGCTGCTGATCGGCGACGCCGATCCGGCCAAGCGGCAGGAATTCATCGATGAGGTCGCCGCCGACGTCCGCCGGGCGGACGCGATCGCGGAGCTCGCCAGGAAAGGGCAACCATGAGCGAGGCTTGCCGAGCGAATCATCGGCACCGTGACGGCGCCGGGGCGGCGTCATGACCGAGGCTTGCCGAGCGAATCATCGGCACCGTGACGGCGCCCCCGGGGGCGGCCGAGCGGGCGAGGTGCCCCGGACGGGCGGCGTCATGAGCGAGGCTTGCCGAGCGAATCATCGGCACCGTGACGGCGCCCCCGGGGCGGCGTCATGACCGAGGCACTCACCGCCGACCAGGCGATCAGGGGGATCCTGGCCGGCCCTGCCGGCCCGCACGTCGGCGCGTTCTTCGACCTGGACGGCACGCTGGTCGAGGGTTACACGGCAAACACCTTCTTCACCGAGAGCATTCGCCAGCGCGACATCGCCCCCGGGGACGTCGCGCGGTCGCTGTTCTCGGCGGTCGACGGGAAGCTGGGCGGCGACCCGACCGCGCTCGGGCGGCACGGGGCGGCCGCGATGGCCGGCCGGGAGGCCGACACCGTGATGGAGATGGGCGAGCGCCTGTTCGCCCAGAAGATCGCGGCCGCGGTCCGCCCGCAGGCTCGCGACCTGGTCCGGGCGCATCAGCGGATGAAGCACACGGTGGCGGTCGCCTCGGCGGCCACCCGCTTCCAGATCGAGCCGCTGGCCCGGGACCTGGGCATCGGAAACATCCTGTGCACCGAGGTCGAGGTGGTCGACGGGGTGATC
>DATDBV010000574.1:0-3525 GCA_036524715.1 Nakamurella sp.
GTCCTGGCCGAACGGTCCGAGCTGCGCATCCACGAGGTGCCCGTCGACTGGACCGACGACCCCGACTCCCGGGTGGACATCGTGCAGACCGCCAAGGACGACCTGCGCGGCGTATGGCGGGTAAGCCGGGCGCTGACCACCGGCGCGCTGCCGCTGGCCGATGTTCGGCGGCAGCTCGGTCGGGCTCCGCGCGAGCCCGACACCCCCGGCGTGCCCAACGGCCTGACCAGGCAGATCGTGCGGTTCGCCGTCATCGGGGCGGCCAGCACGCTGGCCTACCTGGTGCTGTTCTTCCTGTTCCGGTTGGCGTGGGGGCACAGGCGGCGAACTTCCTGGCGCTGGCCGTCACCGCCGTGGCCAACACCGCCGCCAACCGGCGGCTGACCTTCGGGGTCCGCGGACGGACGGGCGCGGTCCGGCACCAGTTCCAGGGCTTCGGGGTGTTCCTCCTGGGCCTGGCCATCACCAGCGGCTCGCTGGCTCTGCTCACCGCCGTCAGCCCCGAGCCGAGCCTGCCCGTCGAGGTCGTCGTGCTCGTGCTGGCGAACCTGCTGGCCACCGTCGTGCGGTTCCTCCTGTTGCGCGGCTGGGTGTTTCGCCGCACCAGCTCCCCGACCTCACTCACCATGTCCACCCAAGGAATAGCCATGTCAACCCTGACCCATGACCCGGCCACGACGGCCCCGCCACCGCCGAATGAGCCGCCGCCGGCACCGCTACGCCAGAGCAACCGGGCGGGCCGCCTGTTCCTCGGCCCGGCCGGCGATCCGCGGTGGGCCCGGCCCGCGTTGTGGGGGTTGCTGGCCGCCACCGCGGTGCTGTACCTGTGGAACCTGGCGGCCTCCGGCTGGGCGAACGACTTCTACGCCGCCTCCGTGAAGTCCGGCACCCAGGACTTGACGGCCTGGCTGTTCGCCTCCCTGGATTCGTCGAACGCGATCACCGTCGACAAGCCGCCGGCCTCGATCTGGCTGATGGTGCTCACCGCCCGGATCTTCGGCTTCAGCTCCTGGTCGATGCTGGTGCCGCAGGCCCTGCTGGGCGTGGGCACGGTCGCGCTGGTGTGGGCGGCGGTCCGCCGCTGGTCGGGCGACGCCGCGGGACTCGTCGCCGGTGCGCTGGTTTCACTGACCCCGGTCGCGGCGCTGATGTTCCGGTTCAACAACCCCGACGCCCTGCTGGTCTTCCTGATGACGCTGGCCGGCTACTTCGTGGTCCGGGCCATCGAGACCGAGCGCGGCCGGACCGCGCTGCGCTGGCTGATGCTGGCCGGCGTCGCGCTCGGGTTCGCCTTCCTGACCAAGATGCTGCAGGGGCTGCTGGTGCTGCCCGCCTTCGCGCTGGCCTACCTGATCGCCGGCCGGGCCGGGCTGTTGACCCGGATCTGGCACCTGCTCACCGCCGGCGGCGCGCTGATCGTCTCGGCCGGCTGGTACGTCCTGCTGGTGTCGTGGTGGCCGGCCGACTCCCGGCCGTACATCGGCGGCAGCACCGACAACTCCCTGTGGCAGCTGGCCATCGGCTACAACGGCCTTGGTCGGATTTTCGGCGGGGGCGGCGGGGGCGGCGGGGGCGGCGGCGGATTCGGCGGTTCCACCGGGCTCGGCCGGATGTTCGGCTCCTCGTTCGGCGGCGAGATCTCCTGGCTCGTCCCGGCCGCGCTGATCGGCCTGGTCGCCGGTCTGTGGTTCACCCGACGGTTGCCGCGCACCGACCGGATCCGCGCCGCGCTGATCCTGTGGGGTGGGGCGATGGTGGTGACCGCGCTGGTGTTCTCGTTCATGTCGGGCACCGTGCACCCGTACTACTCGGTGGCGCTGGCGCCGCTCATCGCCGCCACCGTCGCCGTCTCGGGCCGGGAACTGTGGCGGGGCCGGGACAACCACGTCGTCCGGACCGTGCTGGCGCTGATGATCGCCGCGACCGGGGTCTGGTCGTACATCCTGCTGAGCCGGGATTCGAGCTGGCTGCCCTGGCTGCGCTGGGTGGTGCTGATCGGCTCACTGGCTGGAGCAGCGCTGCTCGCGGTGTCGATTGGAGCGCTGCGGCGGTTCGCGATCGTCGGCCTGCTGATCGGCTCGCTGACCGCGCTGTCCGGCACGGCGGCCTGGACGGTGGCCACCGCGGCGACCGCCCACTCGGGGTCCATCCCGTCGTCCGGCCCATCCGGATCGAGCGCCGGCGGTTTGGGCGGAGGATTCGGTGGCGCCCGAAGCGCGTCCGGAACTGCCCCGACCGGCACCGGCACCGGCGGGATGACGCCGCCCGACGGCACCGCGACCGACGGCGCCGGCACTGCGACGGGCGGCACTGCGACGGGCGGCACTGCTCCGGGCGGGACCGGTACCGGCAGCGCACCCGACGGTGGTACCGGCGGTCCCGGTGGTGGATCGGACACGGTGAGCGTCGAGCTGACCGACCTGCTCAACGCCACCACCACCCGCTGGTCAGCGGCGGTCAGCGGCTCGCAGAGCGCCGCCGGCTACATCCTGAACACCGACACCGCGGTGCTGGCCATCGGCGGCTGGAGCGGCGACCCCTATCCCACGCTGGCCCAGTTCCAGGACTACGTGGCAAACGGCGAGATCAGCTACTACATCGCCGGCGGCGGGATGGGCGGCGGCCGCGGCGGCGACAGCACGAACTCGGAAATCCAGGAGTGGGTCGCGGCGAACTTCACGGCCTCCACCGTCGGCGGTATGACTGTCTACGACCTGCGGTCCGCAACGAGTTGAGAAATTCACGCTTGACCCTGACGTTACGTAAGGCTACATCCTCGATGGTGTCCGGATGACAGGAATCCGGACATCATCGAGAGGTGAGCATGAGTTACTCGGTCGGCCAGGTCGCCGAGCTGGCGGGTGTGACGGTCCGGACGTTGCACCACTACGGCCGGATCGGACTGCTGGAGCCCCAGGACCGCACGGGAGCCGGGTACCGCCGGTATTCGGAGGACGACCTGGATCGCTTGCGGCACATCCTGTTCTACCGGGAACTCGGCTTCTCCCTCGATGACATCGCGACCATCCTGAACGATCCGGGAGCCGGCACAGGCGCTCATCTGCGACGACAGCGTGAGCTCCTGACCAGCCGGATCAACCGGCTCGGGGCCATGGTCGCGGCCGTCGACAAGGAACTGGAGGCACACACCATGGGAATTTCGCTGACGCCCGAGGAGAAGTTCGAGATATTCGGGCCGACTTACAGCGAGGACTACGAGACCGAGGCGGAGCAGCGGTGGGGTGAGACGGACGCCTGGCGGCAGTCGCAGGCCAGGACGTCGAAGCTCACCAAGCAGCAGTGGATCGAGATCAAGGAGTCCGGCGACGACCTGAATCGGCGACTGGCCGCGACGATGTCGAGCGGCGCCGCACCGGACAGCGACGAGGCCATGGACCTTGCCGAGGAGCACCGGCGGTCGATCGAAACGTTCTACGACTGCGGCTATCCGATGCACCGCGGCCTGGGTGACATGTACCTCGCCGACGAGCGGTTCACCCGTACCTACGAGGATGTCGCCCCGGG
>DATDBV010000575.1:0-6270 GCA_036524715.1 Nakamurella sp.
CGGACGATGAACGATGCCTCGGGCACCTCGGGCAGGGGCTCGTCGTCGTCATCGTCCGCGCCCTCGTCCGCCGTGGCCACCCAGGCCGCCACGAACAGCACCAGCTGCGCGACCAGGTTGAAGAAGAACAGCAGGCCGATGATCGGGCCGAAGATGACGGCGGTCCGCGAGGTGGTGGTGAACGCCGGCAGGATCGTGGTCAGCGCGTATTTCAAGATCTCGAAGCCGACGGCCGCGATGATCGAGCCCCGCAGCCTTGCCTTGAACGAGGAGCGTTGACTCTTCGGCGGCAGGACCGTGTAGACCCACAAGAAGATCAAGACATCGGCGGCCATCGCGATCAGGATGGGCAACACGGTGAGCACCGGGACCAGCCAGGCCTGGTCGTCGAGGCCGAGCCAGCCGAGGATGGTACCTGCGAACTGTGCGCCGATCGCGCTCAGGCCCAGGGACACCGTGACGGCAACGGCCAGCCCGGCCAGCGCACCCAGGTCCTTCACGGTTGCTACGACGAGGTTGTCCGCTGTCGCCTTGCCGGTCTCGAAATTCCTACCCCACAACGCCCGGATGGCCTTGCGCAGGTTGCCCATCCAGCCGATGCCGGAATAGAGCGCGATCAACAGGCCGATGATGCCGACCCCGAGCGGGTTGGCCACCACGCTGTCGATCAGCGCGACGATCGGCTCGGCGATCCCGGCCGGCAGCAGGGTCGCCACTTCGTTCTTCAGCGTGTCCAGCAGGTCCTGGTTGTTGCGCAGGATGATGCCGCCGACGGAGAAGCCGACCATCAGGATCGGCACCAGGGACAGGAACGAGAAGTAGGTCATAGCGCCGGCGAACTGGCTGCCCAGCCGGCCGCCGAACCGGGTGATCGCCGCGATCAGGTGCTTGACGCCGGGCCGGGACGCGATCCGCTTGCCCAGCAGCACAAGCCGGCCAACAGGTGGCGGGTCGGCCGGCACCGGGCCCTTCCCGGTCGTGCGCTCCGGGGTGGTGACCATGGGACCTCCGGATCGGACTGATCGATGTCCAGTGACACTCTTCGACGGCTGTGTTCCCCCTGAGGGCCGGGCTCACCACTTCAGCCGACAGCGAGTCCCATTCTCCGGTAGACCGTGGCGGCCGTGGTGTCGGCGACCAGCCGGGCTCGCTGCGCACCGACCGCCAGTACCTTGTCCAGCGCGGCCGGATCGCCCAGGTAGGTCTGGACCCGGGCCTGGAACGGCTCGACGAACGCGGCGAACGCATCGGCCAGGCCACCTTTCAGGTCGCCGTACCCGCGACCCGCGTACTCGCGCTCCAGCTCCGGGATCGGCACCTCACGGAGCTCGGACAGCAGCCCGAGCAGGTTGGAGACCCCGGGCTTGTTCTCCTCGTCGTAGCGGATGTCCCGCGCCGTGTCGGTCACCGCCGACTTGATGCGCTTGATCGAGGCCTTGACCGGGGCCAGCAGATCCAGGGTGCCGCCGGGCAACGACTTGCTCATCTTCGCCCGCGGCTCGGTGAGGTCGTAGATCTTCGCGGTCGTCTTGAGGATGTACGGCTCGGGCACGACGAACGTCGGCCCGAACCGGGCGTTGAACCGTTGCGCCAGATTCCGGGTGAGCTCCAAATGCTGCCGCTGGTCCTCGCCGACGGGCACCTCGTCGGCCTGGTACGCCAGGACGTCCGCGGCCATCAGGATCGGGTAGGTGAACAGCCCGACGCTGGAGCGGTCGGCGCCGCCGCGCTGCGACTTGTCCTTGAACTGGGTCATCCGACTGGCCTCGCCGAAACCCGTCAGGCACTCCAACACCCACGACAACTGGGTGTGCGCGGGCACCTGCGACTGGACGAACAACGTGGACCGCTCCGGGTCGATGCCCAACGCCAACAGTTGCGCCGCGGCGACGCGGGTGCGCTGCCGCAGCACCGCCGGGTCCTGGTCGACGGTGATGGCGTGCAGGTCGACCACCGAGAAGAAGCACTCGTGAGTGTCCTGCATCCGCACCCACTGCCGCAGCGCACCCAGGTAGTTGCCGATGTGGAACGAATCGGCCGTCGGCTGGATGCCCGACAGCACCCTCGGACGGCGTTCAGGAGTGCTCATGGCGCCGATCTTGCCATCCGCCGTTCCTTTGTCCCGCCCCACGGGGCGATCGATCGACCCCGCCGCCCCACAGGGGCGATCGACCCACCCGCCGGTTGCTACCGGTCCATTTGCAGCCGTCGCCACACCCACACCGTCGCCGCACCGAACACCAGCGGCACGAGCGGCACCCAGAGCAGCGCGGCCGTCGTCGCCGCGGACGGCGCCTGCGCCCAGAACGCCGGCGCGACGAAAGGGAACCATGCGCCGAACTTCGCGATCGCCGCCACCTGCGCGACGACGAGAATGCCGACCGCGGTGGCGATTCCGGGTAGCAGGCCGCGACCCCAGGAGGCGGCCCAGCCGGCCGGGACGGCGATCGACGCGGTCAGCAGGCCGAGGGCGAACTGGCGGGCCAGCCCGATCAGGTCGTCGCCGGACGGCAGCCCGATCCCGACGAGCAGTCCGACCAGCGGGAGCACGCCCGCCAACGCGGCGCACACCACCGTCGCCCACACCGCATAGACGACGAGCTTGGCCGCCGCGACCGTGCCGCGGGAGACCGGCAACCCGAACAGCCCGGTGATCGTGCGGTCGGCGAACTCCCGGCCGGTCAGCCAGCTGATGCCGACCCCGAACGCCAGCAGCGCGCCCGCCGCGGTGACCTGCGCGGCGACCCCGAGCAGGGCGGCCCAGTCGCCGCTCCCCGCGGTCGGACCGAGCTTGGCGGTGACCTCGGTGTTCCCGGACCGGGCCGCGGCGATCATCGAGCCGGCCAGCACAGCCACACCGACGACCACCAGGATGCCGGTCGACCAGAGCACCCGGGCGGATCGGGCCTTGCGCAACTCGACCGCGATCGCGGCCCGGAGTACCCCACCCTCCCACCTACCTCTGCCCGCCCGCCCGACCCTGCCCGCCCGACCCTGCCCGCCCGCCCGACCCGCCGCGCCGGGCCATCCTGCGCTCACCATTGCATTCATCGGGTCGCTCCTGACATGGCGTCGTGGACGAGGGCGAAGAAGGCGCGTTCGATGTCCACGCCGTCGGGATCGAGGTGCCCGACCATCCGGCCCTCGGCGATGACGGAGATCCGGGACGCGATTCGGGCGACCTCGTCCAGATGATGGCTGGACACCAGCACTCCAGCGCCGTCGGCCGCCCGCCGGAGCAGCGCCTCCCGGAGCAGGATGATCCCGGCCGGGTCGAGTGCGTTGGTGGGTTCGTCCAGGATGATCAGGTCAGTTCGGTGCTGCAGCGCCGCGGCCAGGCCGAGCCGCTGCTTGTTGCCCAACGACATCCGCCGCGCCCGGACACCGGCGTACCGGCGCAGATCCAACTCGTCCAACACGGCGTCGACCATCGGCGCGATCTCCCGGCCCGCCACGCCGCGCAGCCGAGCCGCCAGCTCCAGGTTGGTGCGGCCGTCGAGTTCGCCGTAGGCCAGCGGGTACTCGATCAGGGCACCGACCCTGGCCCAGAGCGCCGGACCGGCCGACCGCACGTCGGCGCCCAACAGGTCGATGCGCCCGGCGTCCGGTCGGAGCATGCCCAGCATCAGCTTCATCAGTGTGGACTTGCCGGCGCCGTTCAGGCCCACCAACGCGTGGATCTCCCCCGGCTGCACGGCCAGGTCGATCCCGCGAACGCCGGCACCCCCGGCGAACCCCCGGGACACACCGACCAGCCTCATCCGTTCGGGCCGTATGCTCCGCTCCCTCGGCCCGCTCGACAAGTCCGGCTCAGGCATCACGCGGCTCCAGCACGTCCAGCGCCCGCTCGATCGCCTCGGACGGGCTGCCGGCGCCGGCGCTACCCCACTGCAGGAGCGCCGTCGTCAAAGCCGCCATCACCGCGGCGGCGGCGATCGCGGCCGCCCGCGGGTCCGCGCCACCGGCAACCAGCTCGGCGGTGATCGCCGACTCGGTCGCCGCGGTGTTCCCCCGGACCGCCGCGGCCAGGCTCGGGGTGGCGGCGACAATCGCCACCCGCTCCCGGACCGGCCCCTCGTCGGTGATCGGCAGGCCGCGCCACGCTGCCCGGATCCCCCGGACCGCCCGGAGCAGCGGTGGCAGGTCGGTCGGCTGATCGCCGATGGCGCTCGCGATCAGCGGGTCGTACGGGTCGGCCAGTAGCAACTGGTCCTTGGACCCGAAGTGCCGGTAGAAGGTCATCTCGGTGACGCCGGCCGCCGCGGCGACCTGCCCAACCGTGGTCGCCTCGTATCCCTGGCGGGCGAACAGTTCCAGCGCGGCGGCCAGCAGCCTGGCGCGGGTGCGCTCGGTTCGTCTGCCGGTCGTGGTGGGTGTCGGACTCATGGATAAATGTTAGACACTAACATTCAAGCTCGGCAAGCCCTTTCTTATCGCGGGTCGAGCCACACCCACAGGCTCGCGGCGACCAAGACGAGCGAGGTGAGCAGCAGCACTAGCATCGCCGTACGCCGCAGGCCGGCCGCACGCCGGATGCGATCTGTGTCGGGGGCAGTGGCTTCGGCCGTCACCGTACCGTGGTCGAGCAGTCGCTCCAGTCGCCTGCCCTGCCGGTCGAACTCCGTATACGACATCCCGATCAGGAAGGCGGTCAGCAGGACACCGACGACGAACGCCGGGATGAGAACGGCCGGCGCATGGCCGAACACGTACGACGCGAGATCACCGGCACCGAGCACGACCACGCCGGCCAACCCGCCGCCACCGAGCAGCAGCGCCAAGTCCTTGCCGCGACGGCATAGATCGATGCCCTCGCCGACGGTCAGGTCCGAGGACACGGCTGGCCGATCCCATCCCACCGGCCCGACCCTGACACATACCGGATGCTAGTCGGCCGAGCTTGCGAGGACGCCAGACGACGCAGTGAGGAGGGCGCGCCATTCAAAGGTCTCTTGTTGATGGCGCGGACCACTCGCGCGGAACATCCCGTCGCCTCCAGCGACCCAGTGTTCCGCAATTCCCTGCCAACCGGCACCATTCGGCCACCCCGACCGCTCGCGCGGAACATCCGGTCGCCCCCAGCGTCCCCTGCGACCCAATGTTCCGCAGTCGCGACCCTGACGACCCACTGACCCATTGGAATCAGTCATCCAGTCGGCCGAGCCTGCGAGGTGGCCGTCGAGCAAAGCCAATTGTTGCGAAGTCCGGGGTGCGGTGGACCCGTCCCGGATCAGGTTCGATCCCGGCGTGCTCAACCGTCCAACGGGCGCAGCTCGTCGGCGTAGGAGACCGTCCGGCGGCGCAGCATCCCGCCCGGTCCGAGGGTGTACTGGCCCATCCGCCACAGCGGCGGTGAGTAGGCGTGAACGGAGACGCTCCCCGGATCCCGCCCGGTGAGCCGGTGGATGTGGTCCGGACCGAACCCGAACACCTCACCCGCCGGCACTTCGGTACGGATGCCGTCATCGGCCACGGCCAGGTTGTGCTCGGTGAGCGCGCCCCGCAGCACCGCGACCGCGCCCGAGGAGATGTCGTGGTCGTGCCAGCCGGTGTCGTTCTGCGGAGTCCAGCACAGCAGCCACACGTCGACGTGGCTGTCGCGGTGCAGGCTCACATAGTGCCGTTTGTCGTCGCTGAACGCGATGTGCGGCTCCAGCGGGTCCGGGTCGGCGGCGATCGACGCGGCCAGCCGGACCAGCTCGTCGGGATCCAGGTCGCGGCCGGGCAGGGTGTCCAGGGTGATCGTTGCGGCCTGATCGGTGATCCGCCGAGCCTGCCGGGCCGCGACGGTGGGCCCGTCGACGCGTCCGGCGATCTCGGCGACCGATTCGGCAGTTTCGGCAGTTTCGGCAGTTCCCGTGTTGGTCATGGTCATTCTCCGGTCAGGAGTCGGTGCGGATTGGTCTGCGTGAAGGCGATCCGGGCGGCGTCGCCCAGGTCGGTGCGGTGGGGTTCGCCGTACGGGCGGTCGCTGCCGACGATGATCGGGTCGACGCCCAGGGCACGGGCGAGGGCGTCCACGCCCTGCCGCGAGTACGACGACGTCTCGACGAACGTGTTCGGGTCGACGGCGACGGGGCGGCCGGCGCGGGCCTGGAACCGCTCGTGATGCGCGGGTCCAAGGCCGGCACCGGCCGCGAAACAGAGCCGAAGCCTGGGGAACTGATCCCGGCCGACCGCGTGCCACGACCACCAGGCGGCATGCAGCTGGGTCGGGTAGTGCACCACGGCGGCCCACCATGGCGGCTCGTCCGCCACGGTCGCCGGCAC
>DATDBV010000576.1:0-7174 GCA_036524715.1 Nakamurella sp.
GCGGCCTGGATCACCAATTGGACTGCCTCGTCGACGGTCATGAAGTAGCGGGTGACGTCGGGGTGGGTGACGGTGACCGGCCCGCCGGCGGCGATCTGGGCGGCGAAGGCGGTGAGCACGGAGCCGCGGCTGCCGAGAACATTTCCGAAACGGACACTGAGGTACGTGCCGTCAGCCCGGCTGGCCATGGCCGCGGTCAGCCCCTCGGCGATGCGTTTGGAATAGCCGAGCACACTGATCGGGTTGGCGGCCTTGTCCGTCGAGATGTTCACGAATCGTTCGACGCCGGCCGCTTCGGCGGCCTCGAGCACGGTCTGGGTTCCCCAGACATTGGTCTTGACGCCCTCCGCCGGGTACTGCTCGAGCATGGGCAGATGTTTCAGCGCCGCGGCGTGAAACACCACCTGCGGCCGCCGTTCCCGGAAGAGCTCGACGATGCGGTCGTGGTCTCGGATGTCGGCCAACACGATGTCGTGTGAGTCGAGCAGGGCACGACCCTCGATGGACAATTGAACTGCGTGCAGGGCCGACTCGTCGCGGTCGAGCATGATCAGGTTCGCCGGATTCCACCGGCTGATCTGGCGGCACAATTCAGAGCCGATCGATCCGCCGGCCCCGGTCACCAGGACCCGCTGCCCGGCGAGGTATCCGGCGATCGCGGCGACGTCGGTGTCGATCTGACGCCGGCCGAGGAGGTCGGGAAGGTTGATGTCGCGCACGTCCTGGATGCCGACCCGTCCGCCCAGCAGTTCGTTCACTCCGGGCAGGATCTTCACGGTCAGGTGCGCATCGGCCGCCCTGGTCGAGATGCCGCGGAGGAGTTCGGCCGGCGCGCTGGGAATGGCCACCACCACGGTGGAGACCTCGGCGTCATGGGCTGCCCAGGCGAGGTCGGCGATGGTGCCGATCACCGGCACGCCATCGATGCGCAGATGTCGCTTGTGCAGGTCGTCGTCGAGCACCCCGACCGGGAACCACCGGGAAGCCGCGTCCCGGCGCATCGACTTGACCAGCTGTCGCCCCCCGTCGCCCGCCCCGATCACCAGCACGGGTTGGCCGCGTTTAGTTGTGTCGGCGATGGCCGAGTTCTCCCGGATGGCCCGCACCAGCGCCCGACCCCAGGCCATCAGGATGACCGCACTCAGCGTGGCGATCAGCGGAACCGAACGAGGGACAAGGTGCAGCGTGAGCAGGTTCGCCAGATAGACGGCCACTCCGACGCACAATGCGGTGGAGGCCAGTCGGATTGTTTCGTCCAGACTGCCCAGTGGAGAGCGACCGTCGTGCAGCCGGGTCACCCAGGCGACCACGGAGAACATCACCGCCACAATGACGGCGACCACCACGGTCGAGTCCCACTGCACGCTGACGAACTGGAAGTCCATCCGAGCCACCGCGGCAAAGGCGACCGCCGAGATCCATACAGTCCCGTCGAACACCAGCAACGAGAAATGTCGACGGCGGGACATTCCCTCGATGGCCCTGCTCGCGGTCACGCGCAATTCGGCGGCCCCCCTTGGCCTATAGTGGCCGATGACACGCACTGATTACCTTCAGTGCGTGCACCGCCACGGAGCGTATCACCGAGAACTTGATCATCGCTCCGGGCTGGGGATGCCGGCACGGACTCGCCTCAAGGGGGAGTAGTGGATCTGCGTGACTACCTTCGCGTCCTGCGACGTCGGTGGGTCGTGGTGGTGGTCGGCCTGCTGCTGGGCACCGCTGTCGGCGTCGTCGTCATCCTTCGCTCCACGCCGCTGTACGCCTCGACCGCCCGGCTGTTCGTCTCCACCCCGGGCAGCGACACCGCGAACGCCCAGATGTACCAGGGCGGCCTGTTCTCCCAGCAACGGGTGACCGCCTACGCCGATCTCATCAAGGGGTCGACCATGGCCGAGAAGGTGCTCGCTCGGCTGGGTTCCGACGAATCGCCGACCGCGCTGGTCAACCAGATCAACGCGACGGCCGTCTCGGACTCGGTGATCCTGCAGATCACGGTGACCGATCCGAGCCCCGAGCGCGCCCAGTTGCTTGCCCAGACGACCGCAGATGTATTCACCGGGTACGTCGGCGAGCTGGAGAGCGCCGACGACCCGGCGCGGTCGCCGATCCGCGCCAACATCGTGGACGCGGCGAACCTACCGACCAGTCCGGTCTCGCCCAGGCCGCTGATGACCATCGGCCTCGGCGCGATCCTCGGACTGTTGGTGGGCCTGGCGGCTGCCTGGTTGCGCGAGACCCTGGACACGACCATCAAGACCGTGGACGAGGTGCAAAGGCTCACCGGTGCGTCGCTGTTGGGCTCGGTGTTCTTCGATCCGGGAGCCGCGAAGCAGCCACTGATCTCGGGGTTGTCCCCGCACGCGCCGCGGGTGGAGTCGTTCCGCGTCCTGCGCACGAACCTGCAGTTTCTGGATGTCGATCAGGAATCCAAGACCTATGCGATCACCAGCCCCCTACCCGGTGACGGCAAGTCGACCACATCGATCAATATCGCGATCGCGCTGGCCGAGGCCGGGCGCCGGACCCTGCTGCTGGAAGCCGATCTGCGGCGTCCGAAGTTCGGCGAGTACCTCAACCTTGAATCCTCGGTCGGCCTGACCACGGTGCTGATCGGGAAGGTCGAGCTGGCCGCCGCCATCCAGCCCTGGGGGCGGTCCGGGTTGGACGTGATCGCCAGCGGGCCGCTGCCCCCGAACCCGGCTGAACTGTTGCAGTCCAGGACGATGGCCGCGGTGATGGACGAGTTGCGAAAGCGCTATGACGTCGTCATCGTCGATGCACCGCCGGTGTTGCCCGTCACCGATGCGGCGCTGATTGCCGCCCAGACCAGCGGTGCCATCCTCGTTCTGCGGCACGGCCACACGACGCGCGACCAGGCCGTTCAAGCGCGCGAACGCCTCGATTCGGTCGGCGCGGCGGTTCTGGGTGCCGTCTTCAACTTCGTTCCCCATCGGGCGAGGAGCACCTACGGCTACGGGTACGGTTACGGGTACGCGCCTGCGGCCGCGGTCCGCGCCGAACCGAATGCCCCGCAGGCAGTCGTCGAAACCGACGAAGCCGTCGCACCAGTCGCCCCGACCGAGCCCGTCGAACAGACCGAGCCCGTCGACGACCCGATGCCGGCCGAATCACGCCGCAACGGCTCCGTTTCCGGCCCGCTGCACCGCGCCGAGGCCTGACCCACGAGGGTGTGTTCGGCCGCGCCACCTCGAGCGGCCGTGCCGATGCTGCCCGATGGCCACGGTCACGCGGATATGTCTGCCGAAGTGACTGTTTCGGCTCCCACGAGCCTGATGACGACGGGAGGTCCGTGAAAGGCGCCCCGATCGTGTGCAAGTTCGTCAGTTTGGTGGATCATAGTAGGTGATCGACCGAAAGTGCAGGCCACTCGCCTACCGTTGGTAATCATCCAACAGTGGAATGCTGCCCATGATTCGGCGAAACGACACATCACCGACTCGGGTGCGGTGACGGTATGAGAGCGGGTCGAGGTCTGCTCGGCTCAGACCGGGAACGGTTCCGGCTACTGCCATATGCTCCGACCGCACTCCTGCGTTGACCGTGGATCTCAGGGGACTTGTGGAATGGGGGAATGGCTTTGATTCTCAGGAGAATTCTCGAGAGGATCGGAACGGTGGCCGTGATCGCGGGCGCCGGGCTGGTCGTCGCCTCGGGAACCGCATCGGCCGCACCGGTGTACGTGCCGCCCGGGCTTTCGGCGGTGTCCATCAATGTCGACCAGATCCTGGTCACCGGAACCAACTTCGGAGACGTAAACGGTCCCGATCAGTCGGTGACTGTCACCGTCAGCTATATCGCCCCGTCCGGTCTGCGGGCCAGTGCCGGGCTCGCCGCCGCGGCGGCCGCGTCCACATCCACCGTCAGCCCGGACGCGGACGGGAATTTCTCCGTCATCTACGATCTCACCCAGGATGGAGATGTCTGGGTGCGCGCGGTGGGTAGCCCGAGCGGCGACGATCTGACGGTGTTCCTCGCCGATCCTCCTGGTGTGCCAGGGTCAGGAAGCGGCACGACCGGTGGGAAGGGTTACGACTCGGGCACTATCGCGTCGTCCGGCTACGCATCCGGTGGTTACTCCGACCTGGCGACGACCGGCGCGAACATCACGGCCCCGTTGGCCATCGGAATCGGCGCGCTGTTGGCCGGACTGGTGCTGCTGTTTTTCGGGACTCGCGGTGTGCTGCGCCGAAGGGGAGTGAAGTCGACGACGTCGAACTGAGTTTCGACCGGGACAACCCGGCTCATTGGCCGGCACCTCGGGGGCCGGCCGATTCGTCGCGGAAGCTGGGACCGAGCGGGTAAGTGAGGCGTCAGAACCGCCCGCTGCCGCCACTGTGCCCGCCGCCGGCTCCGCCACCCCCACCGAAGCCACCGCCACCACGACTGCCGCCGCCGAAACCGCCACCGCCCCAACCACCTCCGCCGAAGCCGCCGCCCCAGCCGCCTCCGCCCCGACCGCGCCGGCCGGAGTTCAGGACGGCGTCCAGCACAATTCCGCCGAGCACGGCGCCGGCCAGGCCGCCGCCCCCACCGCGCTGGCCGCCGCCGGAGCCACCGCCGCCGAATCCGTTGACGTCCTGCTGGGCCAGGTTCGACGCCTCGCGGGCGAGCGCGGCGGCCTGCTGCCCCTCGGCCACCGCCGCCGCGGCGCCGCCGACCCCGGCCTCGGCGTTGGCGAGATGGCGCTTGGCCTCCGCCAGTCGAGTCCGGGCCTGGCTGCCGACCGCGCCGCGGCGGGTGTTGATGAAGTCCTCGGCCGCGCCGACCTCGGCCCTGGCCGTGGTCAACGTCTGGGTCAGGGCTGCCCGGCTGCGTTGCTCCTGATACTGGGCATCCCGGGTGCTGGCCAGGATCGTGTCGAGCGCGAGGTCGGCCTCCTCGACCTTGTGCAGGGCCGTCATCGGGTCGGCGGATCCTTGCGGTGAGCGGGCGACCGACAGGATCGCCTGGATCTGGTCGAGTTGCGCCCGGATCGAGGTCTCGTTCGGGCCCGCCGCGGCCGCTCCCAGCGCCGCCCGGACGGAGGCCAGTTCCTGATCCACCGACGCGATCGAGCTGGTCAGTTGGCTCACCGCGGTGGCCAGGTCGGCGGAGGTCCGGTCGATCGCGTCGAGCAGGGTCCTGGCCTGGTCGACCGCCTCCTGCGCGGCCCCGGCAGCCAATACCGCAGCGGCGGCCGGCGCAAGAGTCCCGACCGCGGGCTGGCCCGGCAGCGGCAGCGTGCTCTCCGCCGGCGTCGGAGCGGCGGCCTGCTGCCGGGCCTGATCGAGACTGGCGCGGGCGAACTGCAGCCGCTCACCGGCCTGGTCGACGTTGGCGGTGACCGTCGCCAGCGCGGTCGGCGCGAATTGCTGCTGCAGGCGCTGCAGGGTCGCCGCGGCGGTGGGGACGCGGGCCTGCAGCGCGTCGATGGCGCCCGGCAGCTCGGACAGCACCTGTGGCAGCCGGGACCGCAGGTCGCGCAGGTCGTCGAACCGGTCGCTCTGCGCGTCCAGGGCCGTGGCGGCCTGCGCGCACCGGTTGACGATGTCGTTCATCATGGCCCGCTTGGTGGCGTCGTCCTCGGGCTGCTCGTCGTCCACCTGCTGCCGGATCTCGAAGGCCCGGGTGAGAGATTCGCGGGCCGCGTCGAACGCGACCCGGAACTGTGCGACCGCGTCCTTGCCGAACTCGCTCTCGGCCGCGCTGAGCTCGAATTCGCTGGCCCGTACGGCGTTGTCGGTGTCGATGAGCAGTTGCACGCTCCGCGCGGACAACTGGTCCAGCGGTTCCGGCGGTTCGACCGGCTGGCCGGCGGCGCCGTCGGGTCCGGCCGGCCGGCCCGCACCGGCTCCGTCCGCGGCCTTGCGGCGCCGTCGGTAGATCAGGTAGCCGCCCGCGCCGATGACGACGATGCCCCCCGCGATCCACCACCACACGGTCGAGGAGCCACCGCCCAGGGCGTCCCGGTAGCCGTTGGCCGCGGCGATGGCCGCGCCCGCCCAGTCGTCGTTGCGCAGTTCCGGTTGGATCTGCGTGGTCGCGACCTGCTGCAACTGGGCGTCGCTGATCTTGAAGTTGTCCGGAACGTGCACGGCGTATGCCCGGCCGCCGGTGGCGATCGCCAGCAGCATCTGGTTCTGCCCCAGGTCCGAGATCTGCCAGGTCTGGGCCGCCCAGTCGGTGGCCGTGCTCGGGTCGTCGAACGTGTTGACGTACGCCACGTAAAGGTCGATGTTCTCGTCCGTCGACAGCTGATCGAGAGCGGTCTGCACGTCGGTCCGGTCGGAGCCGGTCAGCACGCCGACCTGGTCGGTGATCTGGCTGGGCAGTCGGAACGGGGGTTCGGCGGATACGACCGGCGCGGCCAGGCCGACGATCGTGACGGCGGCGAGTGCGGCGGCCACCCGCTGGAGTCCTCGTCCGATGCGCATGCTCGACCCTTCGCCAGGCCCGCGGACCACGTCGGGCCGGGGCACCCGAGCTCCGACCCTACCGAGCCCGCCGCGCCCCGTGCGAAGCCTGCGCCGATGAGGGACGTGCCGGAACTCGGCCGGCGCGGGATCAGGCCTGGCGGTTGGCCGGCGCGAACGTGTGCGATCGGCGCCGTTCCTCGGCCCGGATCACGTGGGTGACCGCGTTGATCAGCGCCAGGTGGGTGAACGCCTGCGGGAAGTTGCCCAGGTGCCGGCCACTGACCGCGTCCAGTTCCTCCGCGTACAGCCCGAGAATCGATGCGTGCGAGAGCAGCCGCTCGCACAGCCCGTGCGCCCGCTCCTCCTCACCGACCTCCACCAGCGCCGACACCAGCCAGAACGAGCAGATGGTGAAGGTGCCCTCCTCGCCGGCCAGGCCGTCGTCGGTCTCCTCGACCCGGTAGCGCAGCACCAGGCCGTCGTGGGTCAGCTCGTCGGCGATGGCCAGCACGGTGGCCCGGATCCGTGGATCGTCCGGCGGCAGGAACCGCACCAGCGGGGCCAGCAGCAGGGAGGCGTCCAACGCGTCCGAGCCGTAGCGCTGAACCAGCACACCGCGGTCGTCGACCCCGTTGGTCAGCACGTCGTCATGGATCTCGTCGGCGATCTTCTGCCACTTCTCGGCGATCTCGTGCGAGTCGTGCAATCGGGCCAGCCGCACGCCGCGGTCCAGCGCCACCCAGCACATGATCTTG
>DATDBV010000577.1:0-3036 GCA_036524715.1 Nakamurella sp.
ACGGTGTCGTCCGCGGTCAGCCCCAGCCCGGTGCTGCCGTCGGCGGACATGATGCGCAGGAACCTGGTGCCGCCGCCGGACGTGATCGAGTAGGTCGTCTCGCCCTGCAGGACCGCCGACATCGTCTGTTCCAGCTGCCCACTGGGCCCGTCGCAGAAGATCAGGGTGGTTCGTAGGGCGCCGAAGGTGAGGGTGTCGTCACCGATCTCGACCGGTCCGCCGCCGAGGTTGCAGGAATTGTTGAACGCCACCTCGCCGGCCTTGAACCGCATCCACGCCGAGAGCGTCGGGTCGACGGCGGTCATCGTGTTGGCCTGGTCGCTGATCGTCTGGACGTCAGTGACCTTCCACCCGGTCGACTCCAACACCTCCGCACCGCTGGGCGCCGGGCCCAGCACGATCGTGTCGGTGCCGTTGGTCAGGGTGAGCGTGTCGCCGTCCAGGGTGTAGGTCGGGCCGGCGGCGAGGAACGCGGCGAGCCAGGCGTCCTGGGCCATCAGCGCCTCGTCGCAGGCCATCATCGTCGACGCGAGTTGCGGCGCGGTCAGCTTGCCGCCGACCGCGACATAGCGACCGGCCATGCTGTTGCACCCCGCGTTGGCCGAGAGGGATCCGCCCTCGAAGGTCAGGGTGATGGTCGAATTCGGGGCGATCGTGTGCGTGCCGGTCACTTCGGTCGCCACGAAGCTGGCCCCGTCCAATTCGCCGGCCGCCCGGCCGCCCGGTGAAGCAGTCGCAGACCCCGAGGCGGTGGTCGGCGACGGCGAGGCGGACGCCGATGTGGTCCCGCCGCTCCCCGCCGACCCGCCGGACGCGCACGCGGTCAGCCCGACCAGCAGCACACCCGCGCCCAGCAGCCCGAGGAACCCCCGCACCCGCACACCCGTCGTCATGAATTCCGCCCTCGCCCGTGTCCGATCACCGGACCGCATCATCACAGAACGGGATGTGAACCGCCGGTCAAGCCCTGCGCTGAGCCGGTCTCGATCCGGTACCGATTCCCGCCCTGCCGCCGGCGATGCGGACTTGAGCGGGCATCAATCGAGCCACTGCCGCGTTGCGGTTCCGCACCCCGGCCCGGTCGAAGATGTGCTCCATGTGCTTTCGTACCGTGCCGACGGAGGTGAACAGGATCGCCGCGATATCCGCGTTGCTATGACCGTCCGCCAGATCGAGGACCTGCCATTCCCGCGGTGTCAGGCCGCGCATCTGCCGACGGCTGTGGGCGGCCAGGATCTCGGCCAGATGGGGCCGGAGCAACCGCAGCAGATCCTTGTCCCGGTCGGTGAAGTCGGGGCCACCCATGCGGAAGAACAGCAGGTTCAGCTCGTGCTCGGCCGCGGTCGGGAAGCCGAGCGTGAGGCCGTGGGTGATGCCGCCCGTTCGGAAGTAGTCGCGCACGAGCGGTTGGCGATTCAACTCCCTACCCGGGTACCGGTCGGTCCAGCGCCGCACCTCGCCGGCCCGGGACGGTGGCCCACCTGCCCACCACGACTTGTAGTGTCGCCAGAACAGGGCTCCGTCGGGTTCCTCCTCGTCCCCGCGGAACGTGCACCGTCCGCGCTGTTCGATCAGTGCCTGCTGAATGACCCGTGACTCCCCCGCGATGTCCAGGTCGGCGACGGAGACGGATTCGGCCGGGATGAGGTGGGCCAGGTCGTCCAGCACCGACCACGGGATGATGGGGCCGGAATCTGCCCGTGCGGCCCGGTCGATCAGGTCCATGATCGCGCGCAGCACCGTGTCCTCCGGCGAGCCCGCGATCACGTCGACGCTCCCTTCGACGGACCTGACCGTACCGCTCGTCCGGAAGGTCGGAAATACGCCGAAAGGCGAATCGACGGGGGTTGGCGTCAGCACCATCCTCGACGGTGACGCTCACCCACACCGCCACCGACACCTCGGAGGGAACCCATGGACAAGGTCATGCGCGGGCTCATCGCGGGCTCGGCGCTCGTTCTGATCACCGCCGGCGGTTGTGCGTCGACGGCCGCCGACGTCCCCACCCCAACCCCGACCTGTGTCGTTCAGCCGACACTGCCGCCGACCGGAACCGGATCGGTCGTTCCCGGCGGTCCGCGCGCCGTCTGAGATCCCGTCCTACGAGCACACGGCGAGCATGCAGGTTCCTCCGACGCCCGTCACGCACCGTCGGTCCGGAAAGTCTGAAATACGCCGAAAGGCGTATTGACCTCGCCGGGAAGGCGAAGAACTGTCGACCGTGAGCGCTCGACACCCGCACGTCCAACCACCGCGACCCACTGGGAGTCCACCATGACACCTGTCATTGCTGTGTTCGTTGCCGGCTCGGCGCTGCGCCCGCCGCTTTGGCAGGTCGATCGACATGACCCGGCAACGACTTTCGGTCGTCTCCGCGTTCGTCGCTCTGCTGGTCCTGCTCCCGGTCGCGCCTGCTATCGCCACCACCGGGTCCGGTCACGACCGGGCGGCATGGACGGTCGTGCGCGACTGGGAGCGGACGTCGATCCGGACCATCTTCCCCGCTACGCCGATCCCGGTCGGCGCCCTGTACCTCGGCTTCACCTCCCTCGCCATGTACCGGGCCGCGGAGGCCACCGGGCACCGCGGCTCGGCCGAGGCCGCCGTCGCGACCGCCGCCCACGACGTGCTCGTCGAGTACTTTCCCGACTCGAAGACGATGCTGGAGGCCGACCTGACGGCCAGCCTGGGCAAGATCCGCGACGGCTCGGCGAAGCGGCAGGGGCAGGGCGTGCAGGCGGGAGCCCGGGCGGCCGCCGAGTTGATCGCCTCCCGGGTGAACGACGGCCGGAACGACTCCTCTCGCGTCTATCAGCGGGACCCGGCGCCGGGCGTGTGGCAGCCACCCTCGCCGCTCCCGCCGACCCTGCCGGGTGGGATGCTCGCGCCCTGGCTGGGGTTCGTCAATCCGGTGCTTCTGCGGCAGCCGATCGACCCGCGTGGCGTGGACGGCCCGCCCGCGCTGACCAGCGCCACCTATGCCGCCGAGGTCGCCGAGGTCCAACGGGTCGGCTCGACCAACTCGACCGCACGCAC
>DATDBV010000578.1:0-12962 GCA_036524715.1 Nakamurella sp.
CTGGGGAACCTGGTGTTCCACTTCTCGTTGCTGGGCCTGCTGGTCGCCATCGCGGTGGGCAAGATGGTCGGCTACGAGGGTTCGGTCATCGTCAACGTGGGCTCGCAGTTCTGCTCCACCTCGCCGGCGTCATACGACAACTTCCGCCCAGGGCTGCTCGTCGACGGCACCGACCTGTCGCCGTTCTGCCTGGACGTGCGCGGCTTCACCGCCGGCTACACGCAGGCCGGTCAGGCCATCAGCTTCGTGGCCGAGGTCGGATCGCAGTCCGGCGATCGGGCCGGCACCGACGCCTGGACCGACGGCACCCTGCAGGTCAACGACCCGCTGCGGCTGGCCGGCGAGCGGGTGTACCTGATCGGTCACGGGTTCACGCCGCACTTCGAGGTGAGCTTCCCGGACGGCACCGTCCGCGACTACCAGCAGCCGTTCGCACCGGCCGCCAACGACCCGAACTTCACCTCCGAGGGGGCGGTGAAGATCCTCGACCCGCCCGGCGTCACCGGCGACGACGTGCGCAAGCACCAGTTGGCGATCGTCGGGATCTTCGCACCCACCGCGTTCGTGCACGGCGGGATCATGACCTCCACCTTTCCCGCGCCCGACAGTCCCGGGGTCGCCGTCGACGTGTACCGCGGTGACCTGGGCATGGAGGGCGGCCGCTCGCAGTCGGTGTTCTCCATCGACACCAACCAGGTGGACAAGGGCGCGCTGGTCAAGCAGGCCAGGGCCAACATGATGCCGGGGGAGTCGGTCACCCTCGACGACGGCACGGTGATCACGTTCACCGGCTACAACGAATGGGTGTCGCTGCAGACCTCGCACGACCCCGCGCAGGGGTGGGCGCTGGTGTTCGCGGTGACGCTGCTGATCGGGCTGATGGTGTCGCTGGTGGTCAAGCGGCGACGGGTGTGGTTCCGGATGTACCCGGCCACGGCAGGCGACGGGGCGGGTGCGCCTCCGGGCGCGGCCGACCGTACGGTGGTGGAGATCGGTGGGCTGGCCCGAACCGACCAGGCCGGCTACGGCGAAGAGTTCGGTGCCCTGGCGGCGTTGGCCGACCGGCCGATCGCGAATCGGTGACGGGCCCCAGCACGGGCAGCAGGATGGAGTGCGGATGAGCGCAGGGTGGGCGGGAGGGCTTGCTATCAGGGCGAGTCATGAACACCGGGCCGGCGTCCTCGGGGCGACCGAGCCCGCGAGGTGCCCCGGAAGGGCGGCGGCATGAGCCAGACGTGGGCCGACATCTCGGACCTGGCGTTCGAGGCGGCGCTGGCCGCCTACATCGTCGCCCTGGTCTGCTACGCGATCGAGTTGGCCTCGCTTCGCGCGATGAACCCGGCGGAGGCGCTTGCGTCCGGTCGCGGCGCGGGCACGTCCACGTTGGTGCGCGCCGGTGGCGCGGGCCCGGTCGAACCGTCGGCGATCGGCCGCGTCGAGAAGCCGGAGCCGGCTCCCTGGGGCGTCCGGTTCGGTCGGGCCGCCGTGGTCGTCACGGTGGTCGGGGCGGCCGCGAACGTGCTCTCGATCGTGGCCCGCGGCCTCGCGGTTGGCCGCCTGCCGCTTGGCAACATGTACGAGTTCGTGTCGATGATCTGCGCGGCGGCCACGATCACCTGGCTGATCGTGCTGGCCCGGACCGGCGCCCGGACGCTGGGCACGTTCGTGCTGACCCCGGTCGTCATCCTGGCCGTGGTGGCGGGCACCAAACTGTACGTGCCTGCCGCGCCGGTGGTGCCGGCGCTGAACTCGTACTGGAAGTGGATCCACGTCACCACCGTGGCCATCTCTTCCAGCGTGCTGATGGTCAGCGGCGCCGCCTCGATCGGCTATCTGGTGCGTGGTCGGCTGGAACGGTCCGGGCGGCTGCCTTCGAAGGATCCGGACCGGGTCGGCGCGGGAGTCGATGCGGTCGATGCGGTCGTTGCGGGTGGGACGGCGCCGGTGCGGTCACGGTCGCTGCTGTCGGTGCTGCCGTCGATGGTCACGCTGGACCGGATCGCCTACCGGACCGCGATCGTCGGGTTCCCGCTGTTCACCTTCGCGGTCATCGCCGGCGCGATGTGGGCCGAGGTGGCCTGGGGCCGGTATTGGGGCTGGGATCCCAAGGAGACCTGTTCCTTCGTCACCTGGGTGTGCTACGCCGCCTACCTGCACGCTCGCTCGACGGCCGGATGGCGCGGCCGGCGCGCGGCCTGGATCTGCGTGCTCGGGTTCGCGTCGATGATCTTCAACTTGTTCTTCATCAACATGGTCGTGTCCGGCCTGCATTCGTACGCCGGCCTGAACTGACCCGCGGGGTTCAGCTGCTCTTGTCCTCGCCGCGCAGCTTGCGGTCGATCTCGTGGAGGAACTCGGGGTCGTCGTCCGGCGCGACGGGGCGAGAAGGTCGAGGGCGCGGGGCGCGAACGGGGCCGGTGCCCTGACCCGGCTGCTCCGCGCCAGGCGTCCGGGCGCCCATCCCACGCCAAGCCAGGACGATCACCAGAATCGTGACGGCGATGGCAATGAGCATGTACATCGGCCTACCTCCTCGTTCTGTCCCAAGCGTACGCACTTCTACGCTGCCGCGACCTGCCCAATCCGGATGAGCGAAAGTGCCGGCTGATACCTCCCGGGCCCGCCACCCACGGACCGCGCACGGACCGCGCACCGACGGCGCACCGACGAGAAAGCCCCGGCCGGCAGTAGGCTGCCGATCCGGGGCATCGCTCGAATCACGTGCGGCGGCTGCCCCGACCTCAGGGCGCCGAGCGATTCAGGCCGTCGACCGGGGAGCGTCGACGGTCAGGTCGGCCAGCAGCGCGCTGACCTCGGACTCGCGGAACCGGCGGTGCCCACCGGGGGTGCGAATCGATCCGATCCGACCCGCAGATGCCCACCGCGTCACGGTCTTGGGATCGACCCGGAACATCAGGGCGACCTCGCCCGGGGTCAGTAACCGCTCTGAGATTTCCATGGTCACGTGCCACCTCCACATCGGGGCCCCGACTGGCCTCGTTTGACGGACAAACGGTTGCCCTATGGGCAGTCGCCTCTCTCCCCGGAACGCTCAGCGCCCGATCGTGCGCGCATTCGCGTCCCAAGTCGTTCGGCGTACCGTTTGTCCTATTCTACATTGACACCTGACTTAGTCGAGGGGAATCCACTGATTTTCTCGATTCGTACCCACCATCTCGACCCGGTCACGGACGCGCAACTGGGTGGTACCCGTCCCCGGCCGGGTGAAACGCCCGATTTCGGGCGGGCGCTGAGTCGATACCCTGACCTGGTGAGTCAGCACGAAGCGGATCCAACCCCGTCGTCCGCCCCACCCGGCCGGCCGGCGGCGGAATCGGCCCGCCCGGGCCAGGACGCTGCGACACCGACCGTGTCGGTTCGTGGGCGCGACGGTCTCGCCGGCCCGCTGCTGGTCTACACGGCGCTGCGGGTGGGTCTGATCGCCGTCGTCACCGCCCTGCTCATGCTGTTCATGCCGTTCATCGTCGCCCTGCTGTTCGCGATCATCGTGCAACTGCCCCTGTCCTGGTTGCTGTTCGCCGGGCCGCGGCGGCGCGTCAACGAGGCCATGGCCGCGTCGTCGGCGCACCGCCGGGCCGAACGCGAGCGGTTGCGCGCGGCGCTGGCCGGGGAGGATCCCCGGGCCGCCGAATCCGAAGGTCGGACATAGTCTCGGGTCGTGACCAGCGACCCGGACAACGATGTCGAGCCGGTGGTGGACCGAACCCGGCCGGCCGACCGGGCCTGGGTGGCCCACGCGGTACGGCTGATCGAGGCCGACATGCAGCGCAGCGCCGACACCCATCTGTTGCGGTTCCCGCTGCCGGCCTGCCTGGCCGACGCGGGCATCGACCTGTACCTGAAGGACGAGAGCACGCACGTCACCGGCTCGCTCAAGCACCGGCTGGCCCGGTCGCTGTTCCTGTACGCGCTGTGCAACGGCTGGTTGACCGAGCGCACGACGGTGATCGAGTCATCGAGCGGGTCGACGGCGGTCTCCGAGGCCTACTTCGCCCGGATGATCGGGCTGCCCTTCGTCGCCGTCATGCCGGCTTCCACCTCGCCGGAGAAGATCACCCTGATCCAGGCCCAGGGTGGCCGCTGTCACCTGGTTGCCGACCCGGCGTCCATCTACGCGGAATCGCGCCGGCTCGCGGCCGAGTGCGGCGGCCACTACCTGGACCAGTTCACCTTCGCCGAGCGGGCCACCGACTGGCGGGGGAACAACAACATCGCCGAGTCGATCTTCGCCCAGCTCGCGCTGGAGCGGCACCCGGTGCCGGAGTGGGTGGTGGTCGGCGCCGGAACCGGTGGCACCAGCGCGACCATCGGTCGGTATCTCCGCTACCGCGGCCATCCGACGCGGGTCTGCGTGGCCGACCCGGAGGGCTCGGCCTTCTTCCCCGCGTGGCGGGACGGCGATCCCTCGCGCGGCGGCACCGCGTCCCGGATCGAGGGGATCGGCCGGCCCCGGGTGGAGCCGTCGTTCGTCGGGCAGATCGTCGACCGGATGCACCGGGTACCGGACGCCGCCTCGGTGGGCACGATGCGTGAACTCGAGTCCGTGCTGGGCCGGCGGGTCGGCCCGTCCACCGGCACCAGCGTCTGGGCGTGTCTGGAACTGATCGCCCAGCTGCGGGACGAGGACCGCGGCGGATCGATCGTCACCCTGCTCTGTGACTCGGGTGACCGGTACACCGAGACGTACTTCGACGACGGCTGGGTGGCCGCCCAGGGGTGGGATCTGGCGCCCCACCGGGCCGCGGTGCGCGAGTTCCTCTCGGACGGCTCCTGGAGCGGCTCCGGGAGCCGCGGATGACCCTGGTCGACGAGGTGGCCGGCCGGCTTCCGGAGTTGCTGGCCGACCTGGAGTTGCTGGTGCGGTGTGAGTCGCCGTCGGCGGACCTGGCCGCGGTGGCGGCCAGCGCCGACCTGATCGCGTCGCTGGGGGCCCAGCGGCTGGGCGTGACGCCGGAACGATTCGTCGTCGACGGGTGCAGTCACCTGGCCTTCCGCTTCGGGACCGGGCCGGTCCGGGTGCTGCTGCTGGCCCATCACGACACGGTCTGGCCCATCGGCTCGCTGGCCGTCCATCCGTGGTCGGCGGCGGACGGGGTGATCCGCGGGCCGGGCACGGTCGACATGAAGGCCGGCCTGGCCATGGCCGTGCACGCGCTGGTCGCCGTCGGCGACCGTGGCGGGTCGCTGGACGGGGTGTGCCTGCTGATCACCGGCGACGAGGAGGTCGGGTCGCCGACCTCCCGCGCGCTGATCGAGGAGCACGCCCGGGGCGCGCGGGCGAGCCTGGTGCTGGAGGGCGCCGGCCACCGGGGCGCGCTGAAGACCGGCCGCAAGGGCACGTCCTGGTACCGGATCGGGGTGACCGGCCGGGCCGCCCATGCCGGCGGCGAACCGGAGAAGGGGATCAACGCGGCGGTCGAGCTGGCCCACCTGATCCTGGCCGTCAATGGGATGGGGGTGCCGGAGTTGGGCACCTCGGTGACCCCGACGGTGGTGTCGGCCGGCACCACCACCAACACGGTGCCGGCCGCGGCGGTCCTGAACGTCGACGTGCGGGCCCGGACCGCGGCCGAGCAGGAGCGGGTGGACGCCGCGATGCTCGCGCTGTCGCCGACGCTGCCGGGCGCGGTGCTGACCGTGGACGGCGGGATCAACCGGCCGCCGATGGAGCGGTCGATCGCGGCCGACCTGTACGCGACGGCGGTCCGGCTGGCCGGGCAGGAGGGTCTCGGGCCGCTGACCGAGCGATCGGTGGGCGGTGGGTCGGACGGCAACTTCACCGCCGCTCTCGGGGTGCCCACCCTGGACGGCCTTGGCGCGGTCGGCGGTGGGGCGCACGCCGCCGACGAGCACGTCCTGCTCGACCTGATCGTCCCGCGGACCGCCCTGCTGGTGGCCCTGGTCGAGGAGCTGTTGTGAGCGCAGGGTGGGCGGGAGGGCTTGGTCCCAGGGCGAACCATCGGCGCGGTCGTCGGCGTCCCGCTCGCGGCCGCCGAGCTTGCGAGGCTGCCGCGAGGAGGGCGGCGGCGTGACCGCCGATCCGTGGGCGGTCGTGGCGGCCGCGATGAGCCGGGCGTCGGTGCGGATCCGCCCGCTGGAGACGCTGGACGAGATGACCGTCGCGTGTCGGCTGCTCGACGACGTGTGGGAGATCCCGGCCGGCGAGGCGTCGGACGTGCGCCCGTCGCTGCTGCGCGCGCTCGGGCATGCCGGCAACTACCTGGCTGGCGCGTACGCGCGCGGCGGGCCGCGTGCCGGGGAGATGGTGGCCGCCAGCGTGGCCTTCTTCGGCGCTCCGCCGGGCGAGTCGCTGCACTCGCACATCACCGGCGTCCTTCCCCGCTCGGGTCGGGGGATCGGCGGGGCCATCAAATGGCATCAGCGGGCCTGGGCCCTGGATCGGGGCCTTCGCCGCGTCACCTGGACCTACGACCCGCTCATCGCCCGGAACGCATTCTTCAACGTGACCCGGCTGGGTGCCCGTCCGGAACGCTACCTCGTCGACTTCTACGGGCCGATGGACGACGGACCCAACCGCGGCCAGCCCACCGACCGGGTCGAGGTCCGGTGGGACCTGTTGGCCGACCCGGTGGAGCGAGCCGCCGCGGCGATGCTGGACCCGGCGACGGCGTCGGACGGTCCGGATATCGATGCGCTGCGGGCCGCCGGCGCGGTGGTCGCGTTGTCGGTCGGGTCGTCCGGGGAACCCGTCAACGAGCCCGGGACCGGTGGCCGCCCGGCCGTCGGCCCGGTCCTGATCGGCCTGCCCGCCGACATCGAGGCGCTCCGCCGGTCCGACCAGGCCCGCGCGTTGCGCTGGCGGCTGGCCCTGCGGGCGGTGCTGGGTCCGCTGCTGGGCGAAGACGGTTGGCGGGTCAGCGGATTCGCGAAGTCCGGGTGGTACGTCCTCGATCGGAAGGGTCAGGAATGAAGCTGACGGGAGTCGAACTGCGGACCATCCGGATGCCGCTGGTCTCGCCGTTCGAGACCTCCTTCGGGGTGGAGGAGGACCGGGTCGCCGTCCTCGTCCGGGTGATCGGCACCGTGGGCGGTGACCGCAGGGCGGTGGAGGTGCAGGGCTGGGGTGAGTGCGTCGCCATGGAGCTGCCGCTGTACAGCTCCGAGTACGCCGAGGCCGCGGCGGCGATCCTGCGCAAGCTCCTCATCCCCCGGCTGCTGACCGCATCCAAGGCCGGCACCGACATCACCGCCGAGACCGTGGACACCCTGCTCGAGCGTTTCATCGGCCACCGGATGGCCAAGGCCGCGCTGGAGATGGCGGTGCTGGACGCGCAGCTGCGGGGCACCGGGCAATCGCTGGCCGGGTATCTCGGGGCGACGAGAACGTCGGTGCCGTCCGGGGTCTCGGTCGGCATCCAACCGTCGATCGCGACCCTGCTGGACGTCGTCGGCGAGTATCTGGCCGAGGGCTACGCGCGGATCAAGCTCAAGATCAAGCCCGGCTGGGACGTGGCCCCGGTGGAGGCGGTCCGCGAGCGTTTCGGCGAGCTCATCCCGCTGCAGGTCGACGCGAACGCCGCCTACACCCTGGCGGACGCCCGGGTGCTGCGGCGGCTGGACGCCTTCGACCTGCTGCTCATCGAGCAACCACTGCCGGAGGACGACCTGCGCCAGCACGCCGAGCTGGCCCGCCTGGTGCGGACGCCGATCTGCCTGGACGAGTCGATCGTGTCGCCCCGGGCGGCGGCCGACGCGATCGCGTTGAAGTCCTGTTCGGTGATCAACATCAAGGCCGGTCGGGTCGGCGGTTATCTGGCGGCCAAGCGGATCCACGACATCTGCCGGGCGAACGGGGTCCCGGTGTGGTGCGGCGGGATGGTGGAGACCGGCCTGGGGCGGGCGGCCAACGCCGCCCTGGCCGCGTTGCCCGGATTCACGCTGCCCGGCGACATCTCGGCGTCCGATCGCTTCTACGACCGGGACATCACCGAGCCGTTCGTGATGGACGACGGGCGGATCGCGGTGCCGACCGGCCCCGGCCTGGGCGTGACGCCGATCCAGGGCGTGCTGGACCAGTTCACCCTGACCACGGAGTGGATCCAGCCCTGACGCCCGCTCGCCGCCGGCTCAGGCGAGGGCGAGTATCCGCGGCCGCAGCCAGTCCAGGGCGTTGTCCAGGTCGAACACCAGCCGGCGGGTCAGCAGCAGATGGTCCGGCCGCAGGACCCACGCGTGCTTGGTCTGCACGCCGATCACGGTGACGCGGATCGCGAAGTCCCGGGGCGTGCGTCCGAGCAACGCCGGCAACTGCCCGATCAGGGCGTTGAGCCCCGGTCCGGGTGCCGTGTGGGCATGGCGCAGGCGCGGGTCGCCGCCAAGGCCCTCGGACCAGGTGACGGCGTTGGCGTAGTGCCGCTCGACCAGTCGGCGCAGATCGGGGACGTGCATGAGAGCCGGGAAGGTGGGCGGACGCAGATCGTCGATGGCGCCGGCGCCGGCCGCGAGCAGGTGCCCCCACCAGCGGGCCCATTCGGCGGTGGCCACCGTCAGGTCCACCTCCCGGCGCCCCAGCAGGCGCACCCCGTGCGTCTCGGTCACCTCGACCGGCCGGCGCGACCACGCCGGCCACCACTGCGTCGGCGGGTCGAGCGGAGGAATCGACGGATCGGTGACGGGAGTCAGCCCGGCCACGTCGCGCACGTACAGCGCGATCCGCAGCGCCTCCGGCTCGACGAGGACCACCTTCCACCGCTCCGTCCCGGCGATGAACATGCCCCATGGTGCCGCCGAGCGGGTCGATCACGCCAACGGACTCCTCAGGTGATGGGCAGCATCCGCATCGGTTCCGCCGACGGGCCGGCCTGGCCGCGCCGCGCGGTCTTGGCCAGGACCAGTGCTGTGCCGACCCCCAGGCCGACGATCAGGCCGGCCAGCAGACCCCCGATTCCCCAGAGCCAGGTCGAGGACGCTGTGGACTGGATCGGGGTCGCCTGCGCAGTCGCGGCGGCCTGGCTCACCGTCGCGGCGGCCGCGCCGGGGGTCAGGCCGAAGCCGGTCAGCAGCGCGGTCAGCGCTGCCGGATCGGTGGGGCGGTGCCACATCGCGCCGGCGTCACCGGTCTCGCCGGGGTACATCCCTGCCCCGGTCGGCATCGCGTCGCCGGTGGGTGCCTCTGTCACGATCCACACGTCGTCGCCGATCAGGAAGATCCGGTCGATCCGCCACACCGACACGTCGTGGATCAGCCAGGTCGCGGTGACGTACGGCGAGCCGGCGGCCGAGGCGGGCGGCGCCTCGGTGGCCTGCGCAGGCAGGTCGGGCCCGCCCAGCAGGCCCTGCAGACGACCGTAGTCCTCGTCGGTGTAGTACAGGGCGGCGGCCGAGTCGGAATAGGGCGAGGCGAGCAGCACGCTGGTCGGCCCGCCCGCGGCGGCTGCGCCCGGCGTCGCGACGGCGGCGGCGCACCCCAGCGCAAGCAGAACGGCCAGGCGGATGAGGATTCGGACGGTTCGGCGCATGTGGGCCCCCTCGGCTCGGGTGTCGCTCCTGTTACACCGCCGCCGGGGCCGGGAGTTCCGTCAGCCGCCGCCGTTCGCAGGACACCTCGCCGGCTCGGCCGTCCTGCTCGGCGCCGGCACGGCGTTGAATTGTTCGCTCTGTCTGCAAGCCCTCCCGCCCGCCCTGCGCTCAGCCGACCGATCGGGCGATCTGCAGCGCCCGCTCCTTCGTGCCGACCCCTTCCAACCGCAGGGTCACCGCTCCGTCGAGCCAGATCAGCGTCGGACCCGCGATCCTGGACCGTTCCGTGCGCTCGACTCCGGTGGGATCGACGTAGACCAGCGGATGCGGCACCCGGAGCCAGAACGCGTCCTGGCCATCCACCTGGGTGAATTCGACGTCCTGCGCGTACTTCTTGACCGCGGCGAAGTCCGGTTGACCGGTCATCTGGTCGAGCCGGACGGCCCCGCTGCCCGGTGACGCCGGGTCGCCGTCGGCCCAGACCGTTGACACCACCGCGTCTCCCGGTCCGATCAGCACGCGGGTCGGCGGGCCGAGTTCTGCAGGCATCACCAGGGGGAGCCCCACCCGGGCTCGGGCCTCGTCCAGGGAGAGTTCGGTGAACCCGTCGGCGTCTGCCGGGTCCGGCGGGCCGGTGGCCGGCGACTGCTCCTGCTGGATCTGGACGGCGCCGATGCCCAGCCACTGGGCGATGCGAGCCCCGGCCGGGCTGGCCGCCAGCACGCCCAGCAGCAAC
The DNA here is from genome assembly GCA_036524715.1 of Nakamurella sp. Classification (GTDB taxonomy): domain Bacteria; phylum Actinomycetota; class Actinomycetes; order Mycobacteriales; family Nakamurellaceae; genus Nakamurella. The sequence continues at coordinate 10,238 of DATDBV010000578.1, forward strand.
GCGACCGCGATCGCGGTGGCCGCGCGCCGGTGCCGGCGCAGTCGGTCCGCGATCCGCGTGACGCGCAGCCGCCAGCCGGAGCGGGGTGCCGGCGCCGGCAGCATCGCGATTCGGGTGTCGACGGCGGCGACCAGTTCGTCGGGCGGTGGATCGACGCGCAGGGCGGCGGACAGCCGGGCCAGTCCGGCTCGCACCAGGTCGTCGTCAGGTTCGGCCATGGTGCACCCCCTCGGCGGTGTCGGTGAGCGCGGTCCGCAGCCGGGCCAGGCCGCGATGGGTCCGCGACTTCACCGTGCCGCGGGAGATGCCGAGCACCTGCGCGGTCTGTGCCTCGTCCAGGTCCAACAGGAACCGGCACGCGACGACCAGCCGTTGGGGCTCGGGCAACGCGCCGACCTGGGTCCGGAACAGCTCGAGGTCCAGGTGCTGCCGGATCGTCTCGTCGGTGTCCGCGGTCACCGGGGGGAGCGCGGCGGCCTCCCTGGCGGTGCGACGGCCGGCCGACCGTCGGCTGTTGCGGGTCTCGTTGGCCACGATGCGCAGCAGCCAGGGGCGGAACTCCGCGTCGGCGCGGAACGAGCCGAGCGCCCGGTAGGCCTTCACGAAAGCCTCCTGCACGACGTCGTCGGTGTCGGCGCCGGCGCCCAGCACCGCGGCCGTGCGGCGCGCGATGCCGCCATGACGGCGCACCAGGACGGCGAATGCGGCCCGGTCGCCGCTCCGCACCCTGTCCACCACCGCGCCGTCCGGCGGGTCCTGGCTGATCGTCACCTCCGGCCGTCGAGGGCCTGCTGCCCCGAGTACACCGCGGAGACGGTCGTAGGTTCCGTCAGACCCACGCCGCCAACGCGAGCCCGGCGCCGACCAGCAGGGCGTAGACGAACTCGAGGCGACCGGTCTGGCCAAGCACGGTGATCAGCTCCCGCCCCCGCGCGCCCCGCAGCACCGCCCGGGTCGGCGGAAGGGCGAGCGGCGCCGCCAGCAGGGCCAACAGGCACCAGGGGTGGCTCGGCGCCAGGACGAGGGCGGCCAGGAAGGCACCGCCGATCATCAGCGCGAAGACCTTGCGGCTCAGCGCCTCACCCAGCAGTACGGCCAGGGTCCGCTTGCCGACGTCGGCGTCGGTGTGCACGTCCCGCAGATTGTTGGCCATCAACAGGGCGCAGGCGAGCAGACCGATGCCGATCGCCGCGATGACCGCGTAGATCGAGATCGTCTCGGCCTGCACGTAGGTGGTGCCGAGCACGGCGACTTGGCCGAAGAAGACGAAGACGAAGATCTCGCCCATCCCGGCGTAGCCGTAGGGCTTCGGTCCGCCGGTGTAGAACCAGGCGGCGGCCACCGAGGCGGCGCCGACCGGCACCAGCCACCACGACGTCATCGCGGCAAGTGCCAGGCCGGCCGCGCCTGCCACGCCGAAGCACACGAAGGCGGCCTGCCTGACCGTGCTCGGGGCGGCGAGCCGGGCGCCGACCAGCCGGGTCGGACCGACCCGGACGGTGTCGGTGCCGCGGATGCCGTCGGAATAGTCGTTGGAGTAGTTGACGCCTACCTGCAGGGCCAGCGACACGATCAGCGCCAGTCCGCCGCGCAGCCAGGAGAAGCCACCGAGATCGATGCCGGCCCCGGTGCCGACAAGGACCGGGGCGATCGCCGCCGGGAGGGTGCGCGGCCGGGCGGCCTGGATCCACTGCTGAGCTGTTGCCACGTGGACCCACCCTACGGGCCCGCCCCGGACGACTCGGCTGCCGAGGCTCGGCGGGCGCCAAACGCGTACTTTGGAACAGCGCGCTGACCTTGCGCTGATCGAAAACCCATTTCCGGCGCCGTTTAGTCCGGTGCGGTGGGTTTCTGATCAGCGCAACCCGCCGGCCGGCAACGACGAACCCGCCCGCACGGCCAGGTTCACCCTGACGGGACGCCCCGCCGGGCCGGCCCGCCGTTCAGTCGACCTCTCGGGAGTCCGAAATGTCCCGGAACGCCCATTCCGGCCGCCGGTGATCCGCTCCGCGCTGATCAACTCGGCGAAACTGCGCCCGAATTGCCGGGTTCAGTGCCGAGTTGATCAGCCTGACGGCTCGGCTGGGCGCGCCATGGGCGCGCCAGGTCAGCATGACGGCTCGGCCGGGCGCGCCAGGTCTCCGGTGGGGGTCCCTGCGTGGCGAGGCCGGGCGATGGCCTGAGGGAAGGCGGCCAGGCCCAGCAGGGCCACCACCGTGGGCTCGAATCACCCCAGCGTCGCGGTCAACGAGCCCGCCGCCGGAACGATCCCAGCTGGCCCAAGCGAACCCGGCCGTGCTCACCGGGGGGCGCGCTGAGCAATCCGACTCCTTCGTCACCGAATTGGTTCAGGCGCCCTCCTACCGTGCCTGTTGGCGACCTCGCAAGCTCGGCCGACCAAGACCGCGTTGAACAACGGCTCCTCCGTCGCCGGGTTCGTTTTCAGCGACCGTCCACCGGTGCCTGATGGCGACCTCGCTACCGCTAGCCTCGATCCTTCGTGCGGGTGCTCGGTCGGTGTGATGTGAGTCTCAGAGCCCCTGCGGCGGAGTGATTCTGGCTTCGGGTTCCCGATCGATGCCGAACCCGATCACCGAACGCGTCACGCTGGTCCGCCCGACGGGTCAGCAGCAATGAGGGCAAGACGAGGGTGGTCGCTCTTGCGGTGCCGGCCCCCCCGCATTGTGGCGTGGCGAGCCCTGGGTCGCCGCCGTAGGAACCACAG